>JBGSIK010000469.1:0-2835 GCA_041742575.1 Candidatus Krumholzibacteriia bacterium | reverse complement strand
GGCCGCGATCGCCGCCGCCGGTTGCTCCCCGTCGAAATACGCCGTCGGCAACGTGATGGTGCCGATCCTCGACAATGCGCGCGACGCTGCTTTCGCATCCGACGACCTGCGCACGTTCTGCGACGCCGCGCCTTCCAACCTCTTCCTCGTCGAGGGCCTGGTGCGCACGGATCCGGGGAACCGTGCTATCCGCGTGCAGGCGGCGATGTTGTATTTCGCGTACGCATTCACGTCCATAGAAGACGACGACTCCGACTACGCCTCGCTCTTGTACCAGAAGGGGCTTGCGCACGGCTACTCGGCGCTCGCCAAGGGCGGCCGCGTGCCCCCACACCCGGACATCGCGTTCGAGGAGTTCGAGGCGGCCCTCCCGGCTTTGCGAAAGAAAGACGTACCGGCCGCCGTGTGGACCGCCGTCAATTGGGCGCAGTTCATAAGCCTCCACCTGGACTCGACGGCCGTGCTCCGGGACATCCCCAAGGTGATGGGGCTGCTCGAACGCGCGGCGGCCCTCGATCCCGAGTATTTTCAGGGGCTGCCGCACATGATGATCGGAAGCCTGCACGCCTTCAAACCGCCGGTCATGGGTGGGGACCCCGAGGCTTCTGCGGAGAGCTTCGCCAAGGCGTTCGCGATCTCGGGCGATTCGTTCCTGCTCGCGAAGTACTTCTACGCGCGCTTCTACGCGTACCGCATGCAGGACGCGGACCTCTTCGAAGAGACTCTCGGGGGCGTGTTGGAGAAAACGGTCGAGCCGGACGATCCTTATCGGTTGCTCAATCTGATCGCCAAGCAAAAATCGCGCAGACTGTTGGGAGACATCGATGAGTTGTTCTAGCAGCATTCGGCGCCACGCGTGGTCAAGATGCGTGCTCGCCACCGCTCTGCTGGCGGCCGCGTTCGTCGCCGGCCCCCGCGCGGTGCTTTCGGCCGACACTACGAAGCCGCGGTTCCAGATCAAGTTCGCCACGCTCGCCCCCGAGGGCAGCACATGGATGAAAACCATGCACGAGATCGACGTGGAGGTGCGCCGGCGCACGGACAACCGGCTGGGATTCAAGTTCTACCCGGGCGGCGTGCAGGGCGACGAGAAAGACGTGCTGCGCAAGATCCGGGCCGGCCAGCTCCATGGCGGCGGTTTCACGGGTTTCGGGCTGGGCGCCGTGGCGCCGGAAGTGCGGGTGAACGAGCTGCCGTTCATGTTCCGGTCGCTCGACGAGCTGGACTACCTCCGCGGCAAGACGGACCCGTATTTCGACGGCCTGTTCGCCGACAAAGGGTTCCTCCACCTCGGGTGGGCGGACGTCGGGTTCATTTACCTTTTCTCCAAACAACCAATCCGGTCGCCGGACGACCTGGCCAAAGCGCGCATGTGGGTGTGGGCGGGCGATCCGCTGGCAGAACTGTTTTTCAAGGCGTTCGACCTCTCCCCCATTCCGCTCTCGGCCCCCGACGTGCTCACGGCGTTGCAGACCGGAGTCGTCGATGCGGTGTATGGATCTGCGCTCTCTTGCATCGCGCTACAGTGGTTCACGCGCATCGACTATATGACGGACGTCCCGATCACCCACGGTATGGGTGCCGCGCTGGTTTCGAGTTCGGCGCTCAAAGACGTGGATCCGGCGGACGTGAAGGTATTAATCGAAGTTTCCCGCCCCCTTCTGCGAGCGCTCACGGAGAAGACGCGGGTGCAGAACGAAGAGGCCATGGGGGAACTCCGAAAGGAAGGGGTCCAGGTGATCGAGGTCACCCCCGACGTGCGTGCCGAGTTCTTCCGGGTCGGCCGGAACTCATGGAAAGACGGCGTCGGACGCTTGTATCCGCAGGAGCTCCTCGACCGCGTGGACTCGATTGTGAACGACTATCGGGCGAGCGCACCCTGACCGGGCCGGTGACCTGCCGTGAATGACTCTCCCACCATGTCCGCCGCCATCGGCGGAATCGTCGTTCTGCTCGCCGTCATCCGCACCATACTCATCCGAAGGCGGCTTCTGGAAGGTCTCTTTCGTTTCCTGGGGAGTCTGGAACTTGCTGCGGCAGCGCTGCTGCTCGGATTGATGGTCACGCTCGGCGGCCTGCAGATCGTGCTGCGGAACTTCTTCCACGGCGGCATCCTGTGGGCGGATCCCGTCATGCGACACGCAGTCCTCTGGATCGGTTGTCTGGGGGCCTCGCTCGCCACCTGCCGGCTCCAACACATCACCATCGACGTGTTCACTCGTTTGCTCCCGGAGCCGGTGCGACCGTTCCGACATGCCGTGGTACACCTCGCCACTGCCACCGCGGCGTTTTTCCTCGGCCTGGCCGCGCTCGGCCTGGTCGCGGAGGAACGGGCGTTCGGCGAGATCGCTTTCGGGGTCTTCTCGACCTGGATGTTGCAGTTGATCCTCCCGTTCGCGTTCCTCCTCATCGCGTACCGCTCTCTGGTCAATTTACTGACGGGCGCCGGCGATCGGCCGCCGCTGAGCACGACGGAGGCGACGGAACCGTGATCGGGTTGCTGGTCATCCTGCTCATCGTCCTGGCGCTATTCGGGATGCCCCTCTTCACCGTCATGGGCACGATCGCGCTTGCGCTGTTCCACCGTGAAGGCATCAACATCTCGTCGGTGGCGGTGTCGATGTACACGTTGGCCGGCTCGCCCCTGTTGGTCGCGATCCCACTATTCACCTTCGCCGGATACCTGTTCGCACACAGCCGCACGCCGGATCGGTTGGTGCGGTTGTCGCGCGCGGTGTTTCCCGGAGGGCTCGCGGTGGTAGCACTGGTCTCCTGCGCGGTTTTCACGGCGTTTACCGGGGCCTCGGGTGTCACCATCATCGCAATGGGCGGCCT
>JBGSIK010000468.1:0-7313 GCA_041742575.1 Candidatus Krumholzibacteriia bacterium | reverse complement strand
TCACCACCAGCGAGGCGATGCGACTGCGGATCTCCTCCGCTGCGCCCGGCGACAGGCGCTCCGGCCGGGCCACGTCGATGGCGACAACCTGGGGGCCGGTTACGAGCGAGAGCTCGATCGTCTCGTGGAGCGACAACCGGTCGCCTTCGATCTGAAAAGGGAACACCGCGAAGCTCGCGATCGCGTTCCCGTGCCAGTAGCCTGTTCCCAAGTACCGGATGTTCTCTCCGGGAATCCATAGCGGCGGCGACGGTTGCGCGGGGGCCTCACCCGGAGCGGCGACCAGCCTGGGGTGGAACGCTTGCGAAATCACGACCGGTTCGCTGAAATGCGCTTCGTAGTCTGCGACCGTTACCCCCTCCGGGAGAAGCACGCGAACGATCCGGTAGGGTAACGCGGGCGCGCCGGGATCCGTGAGAACGACGTACTGCACGTTCTCCGCTCCGCGATCGATCCGGAGGCTGGAGAACTCGCCCGCCGATTCGACCCGGACATCCCGCGCGGGGAGCATGAGCGTGAACGCCATCGCTTTGGCGTTCGATCGGGCGGGTAGACCTCCGGCCAAGATCGAAACGAGCGCGGTTGCTACTATTCCCCGGGCCCGTGGGGCAAGCGTTCGCATGTCGTCTCCGTGGATAGCAGAGTTCGGGTCTCGCGCGTCCTTCGCGATTCCTGGCGGAACTAGCGAAGCTCCCCACTCTCAACAAGTTGTAATGATACTCCGATTAGCGCCGGATGTCAATCACCGGCGATGCGCGGGGCCGCCTCCCCGGCGGCCCCGGGGCGATCAGTCCTTGTACTTGACGCTGCATCCGTATGGAGCGCTCGTCTTTGACTCGACCGGCTTGCCCGCCAGTGCGGCATCCAGGCACGCACGGACGAAGTTCTTTGCGCCCTCGACGTCAGCGGTCTTTGTGGAGGGCTTGTCGTCGATGGCCCCGCCGTAAATCAAGATGCCTTCGGGGTCGATCACGAACATGTGCGGCGTGGTCTTGGCCGCGTAGGCGCGGCCGACCTTGCCGTCGGGGTCGAGTACATACGCGGTCGCGGCGCTCCGGTTCTGCTCGAACCGCTTTCGCTGCTCGCCCGCCTCGTAGTGACCTTGCTTGCCGGGCGCGGACGAACAGATCGTGATCCACACCACACCCTTGTCGCGGTACGACTTCTGCAGACCCTGCATGTTGCCGGACGCGTAATGCTTTTTCACGAACGGGCAGTCCCAGTTGTTCCACTCGAGGACGATGAACTTGCCCTTGTGAGCGGAGAGGGAATGCGTGTTCCCGTCGATGCCGGCGAGCGCGAAGTCCGGAGCCGGCTTGCCGATCGCAACCATCCCTCCCGCCGTTCCCGCATCGGTTCCTGCCGCGCCGGCAACCGGGCCCATGACCAGCACCGCGCCTATGACGCGTACGACGAGACCGTGAAGTGATGGGGCTGTTCTCAACGGTGTACCTCCTGTTTTCGTGTCGGTTTGGATCGCGCCCAGCGCCCGAGTGTTCATCGCAGTTCCATGGGGACATCGATGGAGAGGGCCGGTAACCGGCCCTCCTCGTCCCACCCTGGATCAGCCACGAGCACCCCGGCGAGCCGCGAGGGTTTTGCCAGCGACATGGTGGCGCGCTTCAACACGAGGTCGAAGCCATTTGGCCGACGATCGAGATCCTGCGGCGCGGCGTTCTCGACCACCTCCGGATCGCGGGGGTAGAAGCGGCAGCGGACAATCGGGTTCGCGACCGCTGTCCGGTTGCGCACTTCGAGTAGATACCGGTCTTCGTCGAGAACGGACGCCCGCACGCTCCAGTTCTCGGATTGAACTGGAAGAAAGCGTCTCGTCTCCTCAATGACCTTGCGCCATTTCTCGTCCGGTTCGGGCGGTCCGGATCGGACCGGCATTTCGAGATGGGCGCTCCCGTTTCCGGGAACGCAAGCTTCCTCACAGGCCAACCAGTCCACGTCGGCGGCGATGGTGACCGACGCGCCGGTCTCCAAGGCCGCCGGCGGAGTGACTTCGGCCAGGACAACCACTTCGTCCGCATATCCATAGATTGTCAGCGGTCCGAATTCGTAGGCGCGCGGGCACGGCCACATCAACTCCCCGATCGCGAATCCCTCCGGCAGCTTCCACGCCACGGAGGGCGCCAGCCCGGCGTCTCCGGGGTTGATCCAGTTGACATGCCAGTCATCTTTCATTTGAAAACGAACACCCACCCAAAAAGACGACCCCGGCCGGATCGATAGCGCGTCTGCAATGATATCGATCCTGACCAGTTCATTTTGAGAAATCGCCGCCGCGGTTCCCGCAAGCAATATCAAGGGAGCAAAAAGTCCGATGACGACGCGGAGCGATAGGCGATTCCGCAGTGAGTGACGCGGTTCCATAGTGGGTCGAATAATAGTCGGTGGTACCCGTTCGCGCAAGTCGATTGCGTCCGCTGTCCCATGAGGTCTGTTTGCACCTGCGGGCGCCGCGCGCAGTAAGGAGGCTTTATCGGAACCGAAACATCGTTACGAGCCCCTGGGCGGCACGACGGCGGAGATTGCGCATTCGAAGGGGACATCGGGATACTCACGAGCCGTCCCTTCCTCTTCGCTGAGTAAAAACGGACATCGGAGAATCACGCACGTCGAGACGCACACTTCTTGCAGCTTGGGTCCCCTGGCTAAATCCGCAAAATAGGCACACGGGCGTTAGGCTAAGGAGTTACACCGATGCGCTGCACCGTCGGCCGCCGCTCGCGTGTGCGGATCTCGCATGCGCTGCTGTTCGGCATGGTTCCGTTTCTCATGTGCATCCGTTTTCTCGAGAGCAACGCGGCACAGAAAGCGTCGCCTCCCCGCGATCCTTCGAGCGCCGCAACCAACGTAAGATGCTTCCTGTTCAATCTGGCAAGTTCGCGTAGCTACAGCGTCACCAAAAACGGCGTGCTGCTCACCACCAGCAATTCTTCTGCGCATGGCGTCGCCGCTTTTGTCGACGCCATGAACTCCGGGGACCGTTATGTGATTGCGGAGTCGGGAAGCGGGGCGCAGCCGCCTTCACCGCCGTCGGGATTGGCGGCGGAAGGGAGCGACGTCGGCTGTGCGCAACTGGCGTGGAATCAGAACCCCGAAGCTGACGTCGATTGGTATCGCCTTTACTACGGAGCCGAGTCCGTGGCGGGCGGCGAGGCCTCTTTTTATGACGATTCCGTCGATGTTCTCGATGGCGTCTCGAAGACGGTCTGTGGCTTCGCCGACGGGACGTATTACTTCGCGGTGCGTGCCCACAACACGGCGGGGTTGTTGAGTGCTTCATCGGAAGAGGTCAGTGCCTCCATCTCCAACGGTGGCACTCAACCCCCGCTCCCGCCGCTGCTCTTGAGTGTCTCCGAGGGCGATCCGGGCTGCATCGACGTTGCGTGGTTGCAGAGCGGTTCGCCGGACGTCGTCGGATACGTGGTGGCTTTCGGCACCTCCTCGGTCGAGGGCGGCGATGCCACCGCCTACGACGACACCGTACATGTCGGGAACGTGTCATCGTACACGATTACCGGCCTTCCGATCGGTACCTACTACGTGGCCGTCCAGTCCTTGAATCAGGCCGGGCTGCCGAGCGCGTATTCGGACGAGCTCTCCGCGCTGGTCACAGCGACTGCCGTTTTCGTCGTTTCCTTCGAGGGTCAGGTCGTGCCGGGCGGTGTGGAGCTTGCCTGGGAGATCTTTGCCGATGAGCCGATATCGGGCTACCGGATCTATCGCGAGCGGGAGGGTGAGGGAACGGCGCGGCTGCTCAACGGCGGGCTGCTCATCGCGCCGGACCGCACGCGTTACGTGGACCGGGAATTCGAGCCGGCGGCGACTCTTCTCTACACGCTCGGCGTCTTCAGCGAAGACGGCACCGAACGGCGCTCGCAGGTCGTGCGCGTCTCGACTCCGGCGGTGTCCTTGGGGCTTTCGCAAAACGTTCCCAATCCGTTCAATCCCGCTACCACCATCTCCTTCACGCTTCCTGAGCCCACGCACGTGCGCCTGGCAGTCTTCGAGGTGAGCGGTGCTCTGGTGCGGGTCCTTGCGGATGGGTACATGGGCGGCGGTCTCCATACCGCGTCCTGGGACGGGACGAACTCCAGCGGGGCGGCGGTCTCTTCGGGTACGTATTTCTATCGTCTCACTGCGGGCAAGGGAAATATCACCCGTAAGATGATCTTGATTAAATAGCGCGTCTCGAGAAGACCGCCTTGCTCGCGAGGGGCCGGCCACGGGGCCGGCCCTTTTTTTCGGGCCGGCGAAAAGCGTTCATATTAGTAATTGACGAGACGTGGACAAAGTTGTCTACAATCGGGCCCAGTGTGGTGTGACCCGTGCAACCTGGACGTTTTCCGGTGCTTGCTAGAAAGAGGTGGAACATGAGTAAGGCGAAAAGTCGGCGTTTGCTGCTGGCGCTCGTCGCGGTCGTGCTGGTAGTGATCGCGTGTGGAGAGGACAAAGACCCAGTACAGCCGACCAACTATGCTCCGAGCGCGCCGTCCGGTCCGACGCCGGGGAACGCGGCGACGGATCAAGCCCTCTCCCCGCAGCTCACGTGGCAGTGCTCGGATCCGGACGGAGACCCGCTTCAATATGACGTGTTTTTCGGAACTTCCGCCGACCCAACGACAGAGATCAGCTCCAATTTGACGACACCCGCGTGCAATCCCGGCCTGCTCACCTTCTCGACGACGTACTACTGGAAAGTGCGGGCGCGTGACGACCACAGCCATTCCACCACGGGTCCCGTATGGAGTTTCACAACCGGCGACAACGAGCCTCCGACACAGCCTTCGAGCCCGTCTCCTCCGAGCGGGTCGGTCGATCAGTCGATCACGGTGGTGGTGAACTGGGGGGCGTCGACGGATCCCGAAGGTGATCCGGTCACCTACGACGTGTATTTCGGCACGGCGACCCCACCGTCGCGAGTGGCGCAAGACCAGACCGCCACGAGCTACGACCCGCCGGGGTCGTTGAATTATGGGCAGACGTACTATTGGCAGATAGTCGCGAAGGACGATCAGGGGAATCAGGCACAGGGCACGATATGGAGTTTCGTGACGGTAGCCAACCGTGCTCCGTCGACACCGGCCAGTCCTACGCCATCGGACGGCGCCACGGGGGCATCGATCACTCAGCAACTCGGCTGGGCGGCGTGCACGGATCCGGAGAGCGATCCGGTGACCTACGACGTGTATTTCGGGACGACAACGCCTCCGCCGTCGGTCGCGACCAACCGGACACAGACAAGCTATAATCCAGGAACGCTGACTTTCAACCAGCTCTACTACTGGCAGATAAAGTCGAAGGACAACCACAGTAACGTAACACCCGGTCCGATCTGGTCGTTCCGGACGGTGGTGAACCAAGCGCCCTCGGCGCCCACGAATCCGACTCCCGCCGACGATGCCGTGGACGTGCAGACCAACCAGAACCTGAGCTGGACGGCCAGCACCGACCCCGAGTCAGATCCGGTGACTTACGACGTTTACTACGGCACCACCGCGAGTCCCCCGGTCATGGCCGTCAACCGTACCGCCACGACGTACAATGCAGGCACTTGGAACCTCACGACGCACTATTACTGGAAGATCGTGGCCAAGGACGGCCAGGGCAATGAGACCTCGAGCGCGGTGTGGGATTTCCGCACGCGACCGGGGACGTGGAGCACGATGACGGCGCCCGCGAACACCGGTGAGTTGCGCGGAGTTTGGGGAGTGTCGGCGAATGACGTTTTTGCCGTCGGCCACCAGGCGGACGGCACGGGCGGCGTGATCCTCCGCAACACCGGGAGCGGCTGGACTGCGTTTGCCGGAGAAACGGAGCTCGACAGCTGGACGGGCTACTCGATCTGGGGAACTTCATCGACGAATGTGTGGGCGGGCGGCGGCGATTTCAACCTCAGTGGCCCGTGGGTGAGCGACATCCTGCACTATGGGGGAACCAGTTGGGCGGGAGAGTCCAGCGTACCGGGCGGCGGATTTAGCGTAATAAGTGACTTCTATGGGCCCACGGCCACAACCATATTCGCCGTCGGAACGTGGGGCGGCAATTATTGGTACAACGGCTCCACGTGGAGCTCGTTCACCATTATTTCGACCGATTTCCAAGCGAGTGGTGTGTGGGGGACTTCGGTGGTCGATGTCTTCGCCGTCGGGTCGGCGCTTGGCGGAACTGCTCCGTTCATGGGCCGCTACAACGGGACGTCCTGGGCATCGGTCACCGTCCCGACGTCCGTGCCGCTAAAAGACGTCCGGGGGAGTGCGACCAACGACATATACGCCGTTGGGAACACGGGGACCATCCTCCACTACAACGGGTCGTCGTGGAGCACGGCGACAAGCCCCACCTCCAATAACCTCAACGGGATTTGGGGATCGAGCAGTAGTGATTACTTCGCCGTCGGGAATGGCGGAGTCATCGTTCATTTCGACGGCGAGCAGTGGACGACAATGACGAGCCCGACCGCGAATAACCTTCTCGGCGTGTGGGGAGCGTCCCGGAACAGCGTGTTCGCTGTGGGCGCCAGCGGCACCATCCTGCACTACACGCCGTGATGAGTGGCGGTTCTGCCTGCGGCCGCCCGAAGGGCCGTGCGTCTGTTTGTTGGTAGTACAGAGCGCCGGTGCGAGTCTCGATGCCTTGCACCGGCGCTCGGCGTTTGTGTCCGGGAGCATGTTCGTTTTGTGAAACGCAGCGTCGAGGTACGGAAACCGAGAAAAAGCAGTTGACGCCTGAATTGAAGCCGCGTATAATTCATACGTATGAAGGAAGTCAAACGTTTGAATGAACGCGGACCAACAGCGGGCGCCTTGATCGAAGCGGCCCGCCGTCTCTTCTCGCAGTACGGTTACGACCGGACTTCCGTCCGCGCCGTGACCCGGCTGGCGGGGGCGAACATCGGCGCGATCACGTACCACTTCGGATCCAAAGAAGCCCTCTACGAGGCCGTAATGGGATCGGTCATGGCCCCGTCGGCGGGACGGCTCGCGGAGGCGGCGGCCACGCCGGGGACACCGCTCGAACGGATCGACCGGGTCGTGCGTGTTTTCTTCTCTTTCCTCCACGAGAACCCCGATCTTCCGCAGTTCTTCCTGCAGCAAGTCCTGGCCGGACGCCGCATACCGGAAGTCGCGCTGCGGACGATCCGGAGCAACATGGAAACCGTGGCCGCGCTGATTTCGCAGGGACAAAGCGACGGCTCCATACGGGCCGGCGATCCGCGTCTCATGGCGCTCAGTATCGCCGCGCAACCGATTTGGCTCACGCTCGCCGGGCGGGTGCTTCAAGAGGGGATCTCCATTGAC
>JBGSIK010000467.1:0-6187 GCA_041742575.1 Candidatus Krumholzibacteriia bacterium | reverse complement strand
TTCCTCCAGGACCAGCACTTTCTCCACGTGCCCGACGAGCTTGCGGATCTTTGCCAACGGAAGTGGATACGCGCCCACGTGGAGATGCGAAGTGGCGCGTTCCAGGCCGTCGATGTTTTCGAGATAGTAGTTGCGAGCGATGCCCGTCGTGATCACGCCGAAGTCGCGCCGCTCGTCACTCAAGAAAAGCGTGTTGTGCGGGCAGGATTCGGTGTACGCCTCGATCTCCTTCTGTCGCTGCAGCAACTCATGCCACTGGCGCCGGGCGTTGACCGGCAGCAATATCCAGGAACGCGGATCGGAGACCTTGGCCGCAGGGTTCTGTTCCCGCTGGCTCCCCAGCGTCACCGCGCCCCGGCTGTGAGCCAGTCGCGTCACCAACCTCAACACGACCGGAATCTGGAACTTCTCGGAAAGGTCCAGCGCCTCGCGCGTCATGTCGTAAGCTTCCTGCTGATTGGCCGGCTCGAGACAGATAACGCGGGCGAAGTCCACGAGGTACCGTGTGTCCTGCTCGTTCTGCGACGAGTGCATACCGGGATCGTCGGCGACGGCCACCACCAGACCGCCGTTTATCGATACGATGGCGGAATTGACGAACGGATCGGCGGCAACATTCAAGCCGACGTGCTTCATGGCGACCAGGGCGCGCTTGCCGGCGAAGGAAACTCCCATGGCTCCCTCGTAGGCGGTCTTTTCATTGGTGCACCACGCGGCGCGGGGGCCTCCGTGCCGTTTTCCATAGCCGATGAGATACTCCACGATCTCGGTAGACGGGGTGCCTGGATAGGCGTAGGCGGCGGTGATGCCGGCGTGTACCGCACCCAGAGCGACCGCCTCGTCACCGAGCAGGACCTCCTGCGTTTCCGTGATCATCCACTCACCTCCGCGCGCGACGTGCATCGGCATCGTCTGCGCGCTCGTTTTGTGTCGGGACCCGTGCGGACACGCGCCCGTGATGTGACAAAATCGGCACGGGTGATGTGCCCGCGGAAGCTATGCGTTCCCGGGGACAGGCCCCCCAAGTTGCTCTTTGCGCAAGAGCTCTTCCCACCGCTCTTCTATGTCCGCCTGGATCCTGCCGATATCCGCCTCGGAAAGGGCAGCGAAGCGACCCTGTTGGGAGAGATAGTCGGTAACCGGTTTGTACGGCAGGTCCTTTTTGACCAGGTAGTACTTTCCTTGCCACACTTCCACCAGCGGGAACAATCTGGATTGCACCGCAAGCCGCGCCAGTTCGACGGTCTTCTCGGGCGCGCTCTTCCATCCCGCCGGGCACGGCGCGATTATATGTATGAACTTCATGCCTCGGATTCCGCGGGCGCGGCGAAACTTGTCCACCAGGTCGTTGGGATAAGCGACCGACGCGGTGGCGAGATAGGGGATGCGATGTGCCGCCAGGATCTCGAACATGCTCTTCTTCGGGTGGCTCTTCGTGTGCGGGTGGGGAGTCGTCGTCGTCCACGCTCCGAACGGCGTGGCGCTCGAACGCTGAACGCCGGTATTCATGTAGGCTTCGTTGTCGTAGCAGGCGAAGATGATGTCATCGTTCCGCTCGGCAGCTCCGCTCAACGCCTGGAATCCGATGTCGAACGTACCCCCGTCGCCGGCCCAGGCCAGAACGGCGGTTTCGTGATCGCCGCGCATGTCCAGCCCGGCTTTCACGCCCGCGGCGCAGCTCGCGGCCGTCTCGAACGCTGTGTGGAACACGGGCACCTGCACCGCGGAGTGCGGGAACGGTCCGTCGATGACCGACCAGCAGCACGCGGGCATCACGATCACCGTTTGTTTGCCAAGGGCTTTGAGTGCAAACCTCATCGCCTGCGTGGCGCCGCATCCCTGGCAGGCCAGGTGGCCGGAAGTCATCAGTTCATCTTCCGGTATAGGAAAGTTCCTCATCTTTCACTCCGATCCAGTAGGTTTCCTGTTCCGGGTACTCCACGGCGGAAGCGATGTCGAGAATCTCGTTGAGAACTCCCGGTGTTACGTCGCGGCCGCCGATGCCCGCGATGAAACTGAACAACGGGACGTGGACGCGCGTGTTCCACAACGCAGATCGTATCTCCTGGGCGAATATCCCGCCGATGCTGAAGCCGATGTTCCGGTCGATGACGAGGACCTTCCTGGCCCTCGTGAGGACGCGGCGAACGTCCTCCAGCGGGAAGGGGCGGAACAACCTTATCTTGAGCAACCCCAACTTTTCGCCGCGCTCGCGCCGTTCGTCGATCACGACGCGGGCCGTGCTGGTGATCGTCCCCGACGTGACGAGAATGGTTTCGGCGCCTTCGGTGCGGTACTCCTCCACCAGCCCGTAGGACCGGCCGAAGATCTTGCCGAACTCCGCGTCGGCCCGGCGTGCCACATCGATCGCACGCAGGTGGTCCTTGTGTATCTTGTGCCGGAGCTCGTAGTAGTAGTCGGGTCCGGTGAGATTGCCGAACGCCTTCGGATTATCGGGATCGAGAAAATCGACCGGCTTGAACGGCGGGAGGTACTTCTTACCGGTTTCGGCCCCGAACACGTCGACGATTTCGGAGGTGTGCGACAGGAAGAACGCGTCCAACACCAGCATCGCAGGCAACGACACCGTTTCCGCCACTTTGAAAGCCTGCAGCGTGGTGTCGAACACTTCCTGGTTGCTCTCGCAGTAGATCTGAAGGAGACCCGTGTCGCGCTGAGAGAGGGAGTCGTTCTGGTCGGTCCAGATGTTCCACGGCGGCCCCACCGCACGGTTGACGTTGGCCAACACGATAGGGAGCCGCGCTCCGACCGCCCAGTGCAGCATCTCGTGCATGAGGAGAAGACCGTGGGAGGAAGTGGCGGTGAACGACCTGACCCCCGCGGCCGCGGAGCCGATCACGGCGGCCATCGCGGAGTGTTCGGACTCGACCTTGATGAACTTGGCATCGAGTTCGCCGCTGGTGCACATTTCGGACAGCAGCTCCACGATCTGCGTCTGCGGTGTGATCGGGTAGGCCGCGATCACTTTGACGTCGGAAGCCTTCGCCCCCCAGGAGATGGCGTGGTTGCCCTCCAGCACCTTTTGCATCTATTTGCCCTCGCTCTCCGTTGAAAGGATGCCGCGCGGACATTCCTGCACGCAGATCAAGCATCCCTTACAGTAATCGTAGTCGATGGTGTATGTGCCGTCGTGCCGCGAGATCGCCACGTCGGGGCAGAATACATAGCAGTTGTCGCAGCCGTCGCAAACGCCGCAGCTGAAGCAGCGCGACATCTCCTCCTGGACTTGCTCGCAAGTGAGTCCCATGTTCACCTCGGCGAATGGCCGTCGGCCGCGAGCGCCATCGGACCGCGGCATTTGCGCGCGGTCCTTCTGCAAGAAGTAGGCGGTGTTGAGGTCGGCTATAGCCACCACCTTCTTGGTTTTCTTGGGGTCGAATTGTTTCCCCGAAAGCTCGGCTGCGATCACCTCAGCGGCGCCCCGACCCCGCGCAACGGCGTTGACCACCGTGGACGCGCCGCTCACGACGTCGCCTCCGGCGAATATCTTCCGGTTCGACGTGCGGCCATATTCGTCGGTCACAATCAGACCGCTGGAGATCGAACACACCGCCTCGAACATCTTCGACTCCGGCTTCTCTCCGATCGCGACCAGCAGGGAATCTGCGGGCATGTTGAAGTAGGCGCCCTCCTTCGGAACGGGACGCCGACGACCGGACTCGTCCGGTTCACCCAACTCCATTTCCTGGCAGCGAATCTCGGTGATCCGCCCGTTCTTCGCGATCACTCCCACCGGTGTGGAGAGGAAACGGAAGTGCACGCCTTCCTCGTTGGCTTCGTGGACTTCATCTTCGATCGCGGGCATCTCGTCGCGCGTGCGACGGTACACGACGGTTACGTGCGCGCCCTGCCGCAGCGAGCTCCGCGCGACGTCCATGGCGGTATTGCCGCCGCCGACTACCACGACGCATTTGCCGACTTCGACCGGCTCGCCGGTGTTGATTTTTTCCAGGAACTCCAGTCCCGCCATCACGCCTTTGCTGTTCTCGTTCTCTATCCCCAGCCGCCGGCTCGTCTGTAACCCGATACCCACGAAGTACGCGGAGTATTGGCCGAGCTCTTCCAGCGTCACGTCCTTGCCGACGATGCTATCGGGACGGAATTCGACGCCGAGGTCTTCGATTCGCTTCAGCTCGGCGTCGAGGACCGTCTTGGGGAGCCGGTATTCCGGGATGCCGTAGCGGAGCACGCCGCCCATGAGAGGCTTGGCTTCGAACACGGTCACCCGGAAACCCTTCTTGGCGAGAAAAAAAGCACAGCTCAGTCCCGCCGGTCCGCCGCCGATCACGGCCACCTTGTCATCCAGCGTCTTTTCCGGCCGCTTTTCCCGCAAGCCGTGTTCGATGGCGTAGTCTCCCAGGTAACGCTCGATGGCGGGGATGAACACCGAACGATCGAGACTTCCGCGGGCGCATCCGTCCATGCAGGGGTGATAGCACACGCGCCCGCAGATCGCCGGGAAAGGGTTGTTCTGCCAGATCAATCGGGCCGCTTCTTCGTATCGTTGTTCCCTGGCGAGTTCGATGTAACCCTGGATGTTTTCTCCCGCGGGACAGCTTGCAATGCAAGGCGATGTCTTGGGATCGTAAAAGGGCTTGATGTTGCGCCAGCTGCCGGTCTTGTTCCAGCGCATGTCGTCGGCGGCCACGGCCGACAGCGGCATTTCACTTTCGTCGCGGAAATCTCGCTTCTTACTGCTCAATCTGACTCCTTAATATCTTTGCGCGCACTCGTCGCATCCAGCAAAAACGTCTCGTTGTAGGCGTCCATCGCCGCCTGTTTGTTCGCCTGCTGCTTGACCGGGGCCGACTCGACGATGGCCTGCACGACAGCGTCGATTCCTACCAGCCCCGTGGCACGGGCGAATGCGCCCAGTATCGCGGTGTTGACGATCGGTTGGGAACGGCTTCCCAGTTTGTGGCGCCACGCGATTTCGTTTGCGTTCACGACGGCAACGCGGAATCTGTCTCCGTAGGGAAAGCTATCGGCGTCCAGGTGAGTGTTGACGATTATCCAACCGCCTTCCTTCAAGCCGGCGGTGATGTCGATGGTTTCGGTCAAAGCGTGATCCAGAACGATCAGATGGTCGGGTTTGTAGATCTCGCAACGCAGTCTGATGGGCGCGTCGTCGAAACGCGTGAAGGCGACCACGGGCGCGCCGCGGCGTTCGACGCCGAAGGCCGGAAAGGCTTGAACGAACTTGCCCTCTTTGAAGAGCGCGTTCGCCAGGAGTTTCGATGCAACCACTGCACCTTGCCCACCTCTTCCATGAGTTCTAATTTCGACCAAGAGTCAAGCTCCCTTGCGTTTGAGGCGTATCGACTCGACTGTGACCGTTCGGATGCGGGGGTAGCCCTGAGACCAGCTCGTTTGCCCCGTTCCACTATAATGGGTGATCCGCAGCCGCGTCAACCCATACCGGCAGCGGAACTCGTTCTCTTCGGCGAAGTTTCGGTTTGCCAATCGCGCCACGACCGGCTAACGTGACGGAAGCGGGGATCCGGCTTTCCCGCGCGCTAAATGGACAATCAGGTATAGTTGAAACGGAGGTGGAGACTTGACCCGAATCACCTTGAAAGGAAATCCGATCAATACGGTGGGGAAACTTCCGGCTGTCGGGAGCGCCGCTCCGGATTTCAAGCTGACCGCTGCCGACTTGAGCGACAAGTCGCTGGCGGATTTCAAAGGCAAGCAAATCGTCTTCAACATCTTCCCGAGCTTGGACACCGGCGTCTGCGCCATGTCGGTTCGCAAGTTCAACCAGCTCGCCGCCGATCACAAGGACACCGTGATCCTGTGCGCGTCTGCCGACCTTCCGTTTGCGCATGGGCGTTTCTGCGCCGCCGAGGGGATCAAGGACGTGATCACGTTGTCCGACTTCCGCCACAAGGAGTTCGGGGAAAGATACGGCTTGAGGATCGTGGACGGGCCACTCGCCGGGCTGCTCTCGAGGGCCGTGATCGTGATCGACAAGAGCGGGAAGGTCCGATACACCGAACAGGTGCCCGAAATAGGGCAAGAACCGGATTACGGCTCCGCTCTGAAACACCTCTAGGCAAACGCCGCCAATCGAACAACATCCGGCCCCGCGCCGGGCGCCGCCGAAAAGCGGGATTTACCCCGATTGCGGCGGCGCCGGTTTTGGGGAGAGTCGATGGGCGGCCAC
>JBGSIK010000466.1:0-3044 GCA_041742575.1 Candidatus Krumholzibacteriia bacterium | reverse complement strand
GCGGATCTCAACGCGCGCGCGCGCACGACATCGAGGGTGGCGCGCGCAACGGCGCCCTTCAACCCCGACATCTCCTTGCGCTCGGCGAAAGCCTCCGTGTCGAGCACCAGCGTCTGCGTGACCAGCGGCGGCATGTCCGTGAAGCCCGATGCCAGGTGGATCTTGTAGCAAGCCTCGTTCATCCACATGCCGCCGGGGAGAAAGTCGCCGTGTCGGAGCGAGTTCTCCACGATCCGCTTCGCCAGGCCTTTTCCCCGGTAGCGCGGATCGACGAGCAGGTCATGGGTGAAACGGACCGCCTTGACCTCACCTTTGATGAGGAAGTCGACCGGCAGATGTCCCATGCTCGCCGCCACGCGGTCGCCGTCCATGATGACGTGGCGCAAGGGCGTGCGATCCCGCCCCGGCATGGCCGCGAACATCCAGTCCAAGACGCGCTTCCGGGCTGCGACCTTCTCCGCGTCGAACGCCTCTCCCAGGAACCGCACCTGCGCGGCCCCGTGCTTTTCGTGGTCGTATGGGATGACCGTCAGTACCGTAGCGGCCATGCGTCCTCCTCGATTTCGCAATGCGATTGTGCCATGTCAATCATGCGGTGGAAACGCGACGCAAATCGTAGTCTCTCTACGCCGTCGTGCGCCGCAGCCCTCGCGAATGTCTATGGCTCGGTGCGCGGCGCAAATCGTAGTCTCTTTACGCTGTTGTGCGCCGCAGCCCTCGCGTGCTCACGGCCGGGACGAGCTTGTTCTTTGCCGTCCTCAACGCCGTCGGATAGCCGGAGAGTTCTGCCGAAAACTCCGCCACCGTGATGTCGTTGTGCGTGAGGATGTATCGCGGAATCTCGTAACGGTCCACCCTGGCCCCCAGGCGGCGCTTGATGGTCGTGACGGCAGAGCGATATCCCGCCTGCATTACCTTCTCCCGCGTCATCCGATTGAAATCGCCGGGACCGCCGTTCGGGTAGCTGAAGGCTTCGCACGTGCGCCCGGACGTGTTCTCGATGAGCCGCTTCGACTGCTGGAGCTCCGCCTCGACTCTCTCCGGCGCGCAACGCGAAAGGATCGAGTGGCTCGTTGTATGGGACCCGACTTCGATTCCCCACTCGGGCAATGCCGCGAGGTCCTCGCGGCGGAGCGGCTGATGGTCGATCCACGCCGATGCGACGTCCGCTTCTTCCACTCCCAGGTCCTCGACCACACGATCGAGGAGTTGCACCCTTTCTGCGTCCGGGAGCGATTTGCAGAGTGCCCGTATCTTGCGGTCGGCGGCGATGCGCCCTTCGGTGTCTTCGAGTTCGAGCTGGAGCTTCCCTCCCGGCCATTGCAGGGCAATGGACTTTCGCGGAGAGAGCCCCAGCGCGGCGATCAGACGATCCGGCCAGAGCATTCGATTCTCGAATACGAAGTCCGTGACGACGTAGACCGTGGCCGGCATACCGAACCTGCGTAGGACCGGGGCGGCGTTCGTGAGAACGTTTCGGTACCCGTCGTCGAACGTGATCGCCACTGCGTACTGCGGCACGTCGGCCCTTCCTTCCAGCCAGTCCACGATGGACGCCAGGGGAACGGGCGTGAAGCGCTCCGCGAGGAATCCCATGAGATGCTCGAAGATCGGAAGGTAGAGATGCTTGCCGTCGTGGTTATAGAGACTTCCCGGCGCTTCCCGCGTCACGCCGTGAAAGACCACGACCATGGGGCGGTGGCGGTTCATCCACGCCGACAGCCGGTCGACTCCGAACGAGTAGGTGAGCGAGTGCAGACGTCTCTTCATGGGGCCCTGTTCCATAACCGACGACAGTATAGTGGATGTCGTGCGGATTATCCAGCGCTGGGGAACCGCTGGGTGGGGCTTGGGTTGAGCTGTTTCGTGACCGCGCGACGGGGGGCGCCGCCGGAACTACGAGTGGAACACGGAGAGAGGGTGGTGCACCGGCAGGGACTCGAACCCCGAACCAACTGATTAAGAGTCAGCTGCTCTACCGATTGAGCTACCGGTGCACCTCGAATTCAAGAGCCGGGGATACACCCCGGCTCCATCGTCTCCACAAACCCGGACAACTTCCTAGAACGGCAAATCGTCCTCGTTGGAAGTGGTGCCAGACCCCGAGGGGCTCTGCTCGGTCTCCTCGGCCGGAGCGCTCTGCGAAGGAACCTCCTCGGCCACATCGCCGGCGCGGCCGAGCATTATCATGTTGTTGGCAACGATCTCCGTCGTGTAGCGCTTGTTGCCGGACTGGTCCTCCCAACTGCGCGTCTGGAGGCGCCCCTCTACATAGACCTGCTTCCCCTTTTTCAAGTACTGGTTGCAGATCTCCGCCAGGCGCGACCAGGCCACGATCCGATGCCACTCGGTCCGTTCCTGGCGCTCCCCGTTGCGGTCGTTGAAACGCTCGGTCGTCGCCAGGTTGAACTGGGCGACGGGCGTTCCGTTGGGCGTAAACCGCATCTGCGGGTCGGCGCCGAGGTGGCCGATCAATATAACCTTGTTCACCCCACTCATCACAAACCTCCCATGAAAACGTGGCAAACGTTCCGGCGGGGCCCCTCCCCGCCTTTGGCTTTTATAACCGATTCTCCCCGCGGGGTCAAGCCGCTACCGTCAGGAGGAGGGATGGGGTGGACGACGGGATTCGAACCCGCGACCACTGGAACCACAATCCAGGGCTCTACCAACTGAGCTACGTCCACCACAACCGGCGTATGGGTCGATGCGGAAGCCGCGCGCCCCACAACCGGTCACAAGCGAGGGCAATAGTAAGCGTCCCCAAAGGTACTGTCAAGACAGGCGGCCCACCCAGGCGGTACACTTCGGCGCCCATGCTGCACCCGCGCGCCGCGTCCCGAGCTGTCAACTACTGCGAGGGAACGTGAGATGGCGCGCCTGGCTGGACTCGAACCAGCGGCCTACGGATTAGAAGTCCGTCGCTCTATCCACCTGAGCTACAGGCGCGCCGCGCAGTGTCGATCCACTATACCGCGTCGGCGGCCCCGGCTTCAACGGCCGGGTCACCGCCGCCCGGCCGGCTCAAGCCTTCTCGTGGGGTG
>JBGSIK010000465.1:0-3211 GCA_041742575.1 Candidatus Krumholzibacteriia bacterium | reverse complement strand
GGACGATGTCGCCCTCTGAGGCGCTGTCGACGGCGGCCTGGATGGTGGGGGCGTCCCCGGAGCCGTCGGGCTTGACGTACCAGGTCCTGGGGAGGGCGAGGGAGGGGATGGCCACGAGGGACAGTGCGAGCCAGAGGGTGAAGATCGCCGTTGCGGCAGGGCACCGGAAATTCACGGAGAAACGTCTGCAAGCACGCATCTCTATCCTCCAGTTCGATATTCTCGTGTTAGACCAATGGGCGTTGGGCCGGCAGCGTAGACCGGCTTCGCGTCGTGGATGGCAATTGGCGCACGGCGCCTGGTGCGAAGGACGCGGAGGCAGAAAAAGCTCGATCGCGCTGTTTGGGCGTCTGCGGGTGGGGCGCGGGTCGATTCGTCCGGGAAACGGCCTGGGATCCATATCCCCGCGGTACTCCATGCTCACTCCCCCTTCGGGGGTGCCCACTGACAATTAAATACTTTAAGGCCGATGAAGATCTTGTCAAGTGGGTTTTTCGCGCCACCTCTGTCGCAACCAAAGAGCGATTGAGGAAGAACGAGATGTGGGTTAACATAGCGCTTGGCGGCGGAGGCGGGGCTATAAAGAAACCACAGGAGGCGTGATTCTCGTGGATAAGGCGATCGTCAAGAGGGCCAAGGAGCACTTCGGCAAGCTCGTCGAGGACCAGCTCGAGCGGGTGGAGCGCATGCGGGCAGGGGAGGAATGGATCGACTACGCCGCACTCGAAACCATCAAGGTGGGTGTGCTGGGCGGAGACGGTATCGGCCCTTTCATCACCGCACAGGCGCGGACAGTGCTGGAGTCCCTGCTCGCGCCCGAGCTGAAGTCGGGCAAGGTGATACTCAACGACATCGATGGTCTCACCATCGAGAACCGTGCCGCGCGCAAGCAAGCGATTCCGGACGATGTCCTGGAAGAGATCCGCGAGCAACACGTCCTTCTCAAGGGGCCGACGACCACGCCCCGCAAGGGCGATCCGTGGCCGAACATCGAGTCCTGCAACGTGGCCATGCGGAGGCACCTCGACCTCTTCGCCAACGTCCGCCCGGTCAAGGTCCCCAGCCAGGGAATCGACTGGGTGTTCTTTCGCGAGAACACCGAGGGCGCGTACGTGCTGGGGAGCAGCGGGATCAATGTCTCCGATGACCTCGCCTTCGATTTCGCGGTCACGACCACGCAGGGCTCCGAACGCATCACCCGGCTCGCGTTCGAATACGCCCGCCGAAACAAAGTCCCGCGCGTTACCGCGATCACCAAAGCGAACGTGGTAAAGACCACGGACGGCAAGTTCCTCTCCATCGCGCAGGCGATCGCGAGGGAATATCCGGAGATCGAGTTCGACGACTGGTACATCGACATCATGACGGCGAAGCTCGTGGACAAGAAGCGCCGCGCGCAATTTCACGTGATGGTGCTCCCGAACCTCTACGGCGACATCCTCACCGACGAGGCGGCGGAATTCCAGGGAGGCGTGGGCACGGCGGGAAGCGCCAATATCGGAAAGCGCTATGCGATGTTCGAGGCGATCCACGGCTCGGCGCCGCGGATGGTTGAAGAGGGGCGCGCGCAGTATGCCGATCCTTGCAGTATGATCCGCGCGGGGGCGATGCTGCTCCGCCACATCGGCTTCGGGGATCGCGCCGAGCGGCTGGAAATGGCGCTCGACGTCTGCGGGAGCTTCGAGAGGGAACTGGTCGTGACCGGCCGCGACACCGGATCTACCGGCGAGGACTTCGTGAACTACCTCATGCTCAAATTGAAGGATGCCCGCCTCGAGGAGCAATGGCGGGCGTATCAAGCGCGGGTTCAGGCGCCGCGGGTCTGAGCCCCGCGGTGAGCGTTCTCTCGAGGTCGGCGAGCCGCTTCTCGAAATGCGTCTTCATGGAACGGTAGCGCTCGTCTTCTCGGAGGGAGCCGATCCGCTCCTGGACGATCGCGTAATTCGGGTGCTGCGCGAGTCGTTCGGCGTTCTTCTCCGCCCATTTTTCTAGCTTGACGAATTCGGGGTTCTCCCTTCGGAGCGCATCGGTGTCGGACGTTGCCCACTCGAATTCGGCGAACGCGGAAATCCCCCTGTCGGTCACGATCCGCTCCGGAGCCTTCCGGAGCAGATGCTGGAACTCCATGTTGCGAAGCTCGATCTCGGCAAACTGCTGATCGCGCTGGAGGTCGGCAACCGTCTTGAGCTCGGGCCACTTGCCGGCCACCAGCCGGGAGAGGTCGTGCTGAAAGCGTTTGTTCGCGACGACGTAGTCCTTCCACACCGCGGCAACGTCGGGGCGGCCGGCGGCGAAGAGTGGCGCGGGGGCCAAGAGCATCAAAACCAGGGCCGTGTGCGCGAAAATCCGTGCGCGGCAGACGCCGGCGGCGATTAAAAGGGCGTGGGTACGTTTCAGCATGGGCAACCCCCTCATGGGCGCCTGTGCAAGAATCAGTCCATCGCCCGCTTGTCGAATGCCTCGTGGACGGTCTGCGGCCAATACTGCGCGTCGCTGGCCCGGATGTCGAACGCCCCGCCGCGGGCAACCGCTGCGGGGCGTTTTGTTGTAACCGGCGTGACGCCGGGCGGTCACTTGGAGCCTGGATGGGCCGATCCGCTCACTTCTCGCCGCGGGCGCCGAGATGGTGGTCGAGCATGAGCAGCGGGCCGGGCGCGTCCTTGGTGAGCTTCACGTGCTCGACAAGCTCCATCGTCTGCGCCTCTTCCTCCACCTGCTCGCTCACGAACCACTGCAACATCACGCTGGTGGCGTGATCGTTTTCCTTCAGGGCCAGATCCATGAGCTTGTCGATCTGCTTGCTATTGTCACACTCCGCATCGTAAGCCGCCTGGCACGCCGCCAGGGGCGACTTCCACAGCCGGGGCGGCGCGTCGATCTCCATGAGCTGCACCTTGCCCGCGCGCTCGATCACGTAATCGATGAGCTTGTGCGCGTGCCCTCGCTCTTCGTCCGCCTGGACGTGCATCCATTTCCCGAAGCCGTTCAGGTTCATGTCTCTGAAGTAGAGCGACATCCCGAAGTAAAGGTACGAGTTGCCGAGCTCTTTCTTAATCTGCAGATTGAGTGCTTTTTCCAGTTTATCGCTGAGCATCTCTCTCTCCTTGTTCTGGTCCTTAGAGCACGAATCGGTTTTAATGAAATCCGATTGACTGAGTCTGTTTACTTTACCGCGTCGCGTTCACGGGGTCCAGCGGATTCTGAAAACGCC
>JBGSIK010000464.1:0-3659 GCA_041742575.1 Candidatus Krumholzibacteriia bacterium | reverse complement strand
CGTAGAACATGTCGATCACCGGGGGCCGGCGAAGGAAGTTCACGTAGATCGCCCAGATCACGAGCACGAGCAGCACCAGCGCGAGGCCGGCGGCGGCTCCGATCACCGGCCTGCTCGGCGGCCACCGGAATATCAGCCGCGGCCTGAGCGAGGCGTCGAAACCGCTTTCAATTCCCTGCGCGACCAGAGACTTGTTCAGATTGACCTTGCGTCCCTCTTCACCGACGAGATTGAACTTTTTCGCCTTGCGGCGATAGAACTTGTAATCGCCGGCGACTCCCGCCAGGTACTTGGCAAGCTCATCGCCGACTATCCGGTTGGGATTTACGTGCACGGTGTCCATTCGTTCCGCATGGTTGTCCGGTGTGTACTTGATCTTGATCCGGACCGTGGACGAGAGGTCGTGAATGACCAGCACTTCACGCTCCGCCACCCGCGCTTCCTGCTCGTTCATGGTGACGTTCAAGTTGAGCGCGCGGTCTCTGTGGACGAGTTTGACGGTGTCCGCGGAGCACTCCTTCGGCAAGAAACCCCTTTGGATCGCTGAAGGAATGATCTTGCGGAGATTTTCGATGAGGGTTTCGTCGTCGTCGAAATAAACCAGCATGTCATTCTGCTGGCTCTCCCCGTACCGAAGCGTATACGCCGTTCTTCTCTTTACCATCGGATTGATTACCCGCTTGTCTGGCTACCCGATCATGCCTAGTTCCTCGTTGAGCCCCTCGATAAACTTCTTCGCGCTCCGGAGGAAATCGCCGGAGCCGGCGCAAAGGTCCGCGTAACCGACCTCGGTGAGCGCGTTGGCGAGGTCGTACAGCTTGCGCACAGGGCTGTGATCGGGGGTTCCGGACGCCTGTTTGAACTGCCGTTCGTAGTACTGCCTCCACCACGTGGCAACCGGGACGATTACGTCTCGCAACAGCCGCGCCGGGCTCACTCGTCCGACACCGCGGATGAGGCCAACCCCCCCCAGGAGGAATGTCCGCAGGGTCTCGTAGTCCAGGTGGCGGCTGAGGAGGTCCGCTCCGATCTGTCCCGCCGATAACGCCGCGGAACTCGTTTGAACGAGGTCGAAACTCAACCGGTAGAGATCCTGGAGTAAGGTGCCCAGCGCCGGCATGAGTCCGTCGTCGAAGGACGAGACCGAATCCAGTCGCACCACGGGCGGAACGTATTCAGTATCCACCACCAGCTCCGTGCCTGAGAGCCCCAGCCTGGCGATCGCAAAAGCGTCGCTGAACTCGCTCACCACGCGCCGTTTGAAATCACCCGCTTCCACCAAACCCACCGCAAGGGCGGGATAACCGAGCTCTATCCCGGAATCGCCGTCGACCTTTTTCTCGATCTTCAGGTCGCTTCGCACTTCCTGCCGGGCCCAAAGGATGAACTCCTTGCCGGAACCGGAGCGGTCCTGGGCGGACAACCGGGTGCGGATCGTCGTGGCGGGGACACCGAATCGGGCCTGGGCGTTCGGGATCCCCAGGATGAGGTTTCCCGCGGGCGCAAAGGCTCGAAATCCCCTGGTCACGTTCAGACCGATGTCTATGCCCTCGTCACTCACCGTCTGCGACTCGATCTCGATGAGCTGATGCGGCGTGCGTCCGCCGGCCTCCTCTCCGAAGAGGCCCGGCTGATCGAGCAACGCACCGCAGGCTTCTCCGAGAAGTCCGTCCATGCGTCGGTCGCTCTGCGAAAAATGGTGGCGATTCACGAGAAGACCGTCGAACCAGTTGACGGACAGGAGGTCTTCTATGCGGTTTCTGGCCATCGTGTGCTCGCTTTCCCGTACGCTTTTCCGCGCGGGCAGCCGCGCTTATTCACGCGATCACAACAGGTTAGTGAGATGACTAGCGTGAGTCTATGCACGTTCCTGGTTTCTTGTCAAGTCGGACCTAGCGGCTTTTCTGGCGCACAGCCGGAAATGTTCGGTCCTCACGAACTCGGAACCGGAAGGGGGAGTCGAAATCGATGGCGGAGAGAGAGGGATTCGAACCCTCGGTACGCTCACGCGTACACACGATTTCCAATCGTGCCGATTAAGCCGCTCTCGCATCTCTCCGCCACAATCGAAAACCGGTCCAACACCTTCTACCCCGGGGCCGGCCGCGAGATACCCTCACGAACGCTCCGCCCCGTCCGGGCGTTCGCTCCCGCTTCCCGACCCTTCCGTCCGCCGCAAACGGAAAAACGCTTGCATCAATTCCCTCGACCGCTCCTCGCCCACACCGCCGGTGACCACGATCGCCCGGCCCAGGGCGGGATCGTTGGGCACCGAGAGCACGCTCTCACACGCTCCCGTATTCGGCTCCCTCGCCCCGAACACGATGCGCGGGATGCGGGCCAGCAGCGCCGCCCCCACACACATGACACACGGTTCGACTGTCGAGTAGAGCACGCAATCCTCGAGCGACCTGCGGCCGGTTTCGCCGACGGCCTCCCGCATCGCCAGCACTTCCGCGTGCTCGAACGGATAGCCGGATTTCTCGGTGCGGTTGTGCCCCCGCCCGACGACACCGTTACGCCGAACGACGACGGCACCGACCGGCACTTCACCTTCCGCGAAAGCCCGCTCCGCCTCCTCGAGCGCGAAGCCCATCCAATGCGCGTCATCCCCCATCGCCCGTCACCGTCAACGGGCCGGAAGGCTCCCGACCAGCGCGTTGATGACCATGATGGCCACCTCTTCGTACGGCGGAGCCCTGTGGGTTTTTGCGCCTTCGTCGGATCGCACACGACCTGCGCTGCTGATTACGCCGCGATCGCCCGCTTCGCTGGGTGCACCCTCGATGTAGTTCTCGTCCGAGGCATGGAAGAGCACCTTGTTCCCCGTCCTGTCGACGACGACGATCGAGGCGCCCACATACGTGGAGGGTGTCGCGTTTTCCTGATAGTCCACTTCGTCTTTCTGCCACATATCCACGACCGGGATGAGGAAGGCATCACACCGCAGCGCGTCCGCGAGCGCCCCCAGGAATTCCGGGTCCGCCTTGCCCGACTTGGGGTATTCAGCGACGAATTTCCGGTACCCGGCGCTCAGATCATGCTGCTCGACCGCGTAGTTCAAGGTGTTGGGGGAGATGAACTTGTAATCCTCGCGCCCGACCAGCGCCGGCTTGAAGTACTTGTTCATGGTCGCAGGGGCCAGGCCGTCCGGGTCATCTGCCTCGTGGATGGCGGTGAGAAACGGGAAAACGGCGATCTTCTCCGATCCGGTTTCGAACGCCGGGTCGATCTTCAGCTTTATCGGATGTTGTCTCTGACAACTCGAGGCGATCCCCGCCACCACCACCGCGAAAACCAATAATCCCGCGCGGCGATTCCAGAACCACGTCATCGCGTCACCGTCCTTTTGTTTCCCTTCGCACGTCTTTGCAGCGTTGAGACTAAACCGGAGGACGCCGTGTTGTCAACGCGCAATTGTGCGCAAGTGATTGACAAACCAGTCTTTGACAGAGGGCCCGGCCGGCCATACACTCTGGGCGTCATGAGGGATCGCACGCGACCGGGAAAACCGAGACTGTTCCTGTTGGGTGACGCGCGCCAGGTGCACCTCGCCCGCTGGGCACGCTATTTCGAGGAGGCCGGCTACGACGTGCTGTCGTTCTCGCTCGAGCCTGCGGATCGCTTTCCCGGCCGCGTACGCGTCGCCCACGTGCCCC
>JBGSIK010000463.1:0-5988 GCA_041742575.1 Candidatus Krumholzibacteriia bacterium | reverse complement strand
GTCTGCCCAATCGCCGAGCTGACGAGCAGCCAACAATATCAGCGGAGGTTTCGCACCTGAGGACCGATAGGGTGCTCGGCCTCCCTCCCGGGGAGACTTGGACGAGGCGTTGTCGCAATGGGGAGTTTCTTGGCCCCCGACTGACCGACAGCCCGGCACGCCGACGGCCCCGGAAAACCGCAGGAAACCCATCGAATTCATTTGTCAACCTAACCTGATCCAGTATAATCTGGCCCAGTTTATTCTGGTTACGCCGGACGGGACGCGATGCCCCATGTCCGGCCGGGGGGCGATCCGCCGGCAGACAGCACCGGACCCTTTCGAGATCGGAGCGAGCAACAAGGCAACCGGAGTCAACAATGGACGATCGCTGGCTCTCCGTGGATGAAATCGCCACCTATCTCGGCATCAAGCGGGACACAGTCTACAAGTGGATCGGCGAAAAACGGATGCCGGCCCACCGGATGGGCCGCTTGTGGAAGTTCCGGAAGGAAGAGATCTACGAGTGGGTGAAGTCCGGGGGCGCTGATAACAACCGGCCAAACGACGACAGGAAAGCTGTGAAATGACTGCGGCTTCGAGTGGCCCGATACACGAAGGGTGTGTGATAACGGGCTCGCTCTTTAACGAGCCGGTGCGCGTGGTGACGATGCGTGCAAGCGGCGACGGCGCCTGGGTCGTTGGTGTCGTCGGTACGCAAACCGAACGCTACCGCAAAGTCACACTCACTACCCGCGACCTCGAAGGGTTATCGATCCTCGATGCGGGTTTCACCTACGATGGCGACGGAAGCCTCCTTCGCCTGGGGCTCCAGGCGTACTCGCTGGGCATCGCCTGGGAATTCGACCCTTACTTCGGCCTCTCCATCTCGCGCGTCGATCCGCTACCGCACCAGCTCGAAGCGGTCTATGACTATTTCCTGAAGCAAGCCCGCGTGCAGTTCCTGCTCGCCGACGACGCCGGGGCAGGCAAGACGATCATGGCGGGGCTCCTCATTCGCGAACTCCAGATGCGCGGCCTTGCCGAGCGGATTCTAGTGGTCTGTCCGGCGAACCTATCTTTCCAATGGCAGCGAGAGTTGAAGGAAAAATTCGACGAGAGGTTCCTGGTGCTGAAGGGCGGGGACATCCGCGACCAATTCGGCGTCAATCAGTGGCTGGAACAGAAGAAGATCATCACCTCACTCGACCTTGCCAAACGAACCGAAATTCTCCCGGGGTTGAAGCAAGTCCACTGGGACCTCGTCATTATAGATGAGGCTCACCGCATGTCCTGGACGCCTCCGGCGCGAAAGACCGCGCGCTATGGCCTCGGCGAGCTCTTGCGGGACGCGTCCGACCACATCCTTTTGTTGACCGCCACCCCTCACAAAGGCGATCCGCAGAATTTCTCGCTTTTCCTGCAACTGCTCGACGCGGACGCTTATGCGGATGTCCGCTCCATCCGCGAGGCCATGGATCGCCGCCGCGCCCCGTTTTATCTGCGCCGCACGAAAGAAGCGATGGTTTACTTCCCGGAGAGGCGACCGGACGGCACGTGGGTGGCGCGGAAGATCTTCACGAAGCGCATCCCCCATACGGTCGACTTCCAGATCGATGGGCCGGAATTCGATCTCTATAGGGAGATCACACGCTTTGTGAAGCGACAAAGCGCATACGCGGCCGCACAGGGTGAAGATCCGCGGGCCCGTGCAGTCGGTTTCTTGATGTTCCTCTATCAGCGTAGGTTGGTTTCCAGCACGTATGCCATGCGGCACAGCCTGGAGAATCGCATTCGCAAGTTGGAGGAGGGACTCAAGAAAGCCCAGGAACTGGTCCGGCTGGCTCCTCCCGAACTTCCCGATCCTGAGGAACTCGAGGAAATGGAGGAAAACGAACGCGAACGGCTTGAGCAAATGCTCGATGCCATCACACTCGCCGGGAATGCCGCGCAAGTGCGGGACGAGATCGCGGAACTGCGACAGCTGGCCGATCACGCCCAGGCTGTCGAAGACTCCGGCGTGGAGGCCAAGCTCTCGAAGCTAAGGGACCTGCTCCACAAGGAAGGCTTCTTCGACCATCAGGATAGGCGTCTCCTGGTATTCACAGAGTTTAAGGACACCCTCGACTATCTCGTCGATAAACTAACCGGCTGGGGCTTCAAAGTCGGTTGTATTCACGGAAACATGAAGGCCGGCAAGGAAACCGGTGAAGAGGAAGGCACACGCCTCCACGCGGAACGCCAGTTCAAAGAAGGGAATATACAAATCCTGGTCGCCACCGAGGCGGCCGGCGAAGGGATCAACCTCCAGTGTTGCAACATTCTCTTCAATTACGACATCCCCTGGAATCCCAACCGGCTCGAGCAGCGCATGGGCCGCATCCATCGTTACGGCCAGCGCAAGGACTGTCTCATCTTCAATTTCGTCGCCACGAACACCATCGAGGGCCGTGTCCTCCAGCGGCTGTTGGAAAAACTCCAGGAAATCCGGGATGCCCTGGACGATGACGCGGTCTTCAACGTCGTGGGCGAGATACTCCCGGCTGCTCACGTGGACCGGATTCTCCGCGACTACTATGCGGGCAAGCTCGGCGATGCGGACCTCGAAGAACGCTTGCTCGAAAACGTGGACGAGGGGCGCTTCCGCGCCATCTGCCAGAACGCGCTCGAGGGGCTGGCGTCAAAGAAGCTCAACTTGGAAATGCTGATCGAGCGCCGCGCGCGGGCGCAGGAGTGCCGCGTCGTGCCGGAAACCATCGCCCGTTTCATACGCGAGGCTGCCGAGTACGTGCCGCTCAAACTCAAGATCTTCGAAAGCATGCCCCATACCTTCGAGCCAGGCCGGACGCCAACAGCCCTTCAGCAGCACGAGCGCGATCCGGGCTGGAAGCTCCCGAGCCTTGCGGCGAGGTATCCGCGCTGCTCGACGGACCGCGATACCGCCGAAGAGAACAGCCTCGAATGGGTCACCCCCGGCCATCCGCTTTTCGAGGCCTTGCGCAGGCACACGTGGGGGAAGGCCGGTGAAGCGTTAGCGACGGGGGCCTGTTTCTATTCGCTTCAACACGAGGAGCCTTCGCGGTTCGATTTCTATCGCGCCCGCGTCGTCGATGGTATCGGGGAAGTCGTTCACGAACGTCTATTCGCCGTGGAACTCGGCGGGGGCCCGGACGTACCCGACGGGTCCACAGCGCCCGCGGCCCCGCAATTGCGCGAACCGAGCATGCTCGGGAACTTCACGCCGGCCGAACCGCCCAACACGCTTCCGTCGATTGCTTTTGAACCCGAGCCGTTGGCATGGCTTCATGAGAAAGCTCTCCGAGCGTTTCTCGAGGAGACGCGGGAGGAGCGCGTGGCTGAAGTCAAGCGCATCGCCGAACATGTGGAGCTTTCTCTCACTGAGCTTCTTCAGCGGGCGGACGAAGAAATCGGAAGGGCAAACGACGAAAAGGAACGGGGCGTGACCGGAGCGGAAGGCCGTCTGGCGCAGGCCGAAGAGCGGCATGCCACCCTCCTCGCCCGCCGCGAGCGTCGGCGCAAGGAACTCGAGCAACAGCGGTCGCTCACGCTTCAAGCCGTCGAGAGGATTGCGAGCGTGCTCGTTCTACCTCATCCCGAACGTGAGGCCCCAGACATCCGCCGCATAAGACCCAATCTCGAGACCGAGGCCGCGGCCATGCGGGTGGTGATGGAATACGAGAACTCTCAAGGCCGCCAGGTCTACGATGTCCACGAGAAGAACTTGGGATACGACGTCACGAGCCTCGACATCAACTCCGGCGAGCTACGCCTCATCGAGGTGAAGGGTCTAGGCGATGTCACGGGAGCCATCTTGCTTACACCCAACGAACGCCGTGTGGCCGAGGATCGGCGCGACTGCTACTGGCTCTACGTCGTAACGGGCTGTTCCACGAAACCTATGTTGCAGGAGCCAGTCAAAGATCCGGCCCGGTTCCCCTGGCATGAGGTCACCAAAGTGGCTCACTACTGGCTGGATGTGAACGCCATGACGACGCCGATGAAGATTCGGGAGGATGATGCGCCCTACGGCGCGAGGGACACGTAATGAAGAAAACAACGGAACGCGAACAGGAGGCCCTGGCCGATTACGGGGTAATCCTGGGAGAAGTCGCGCGGATCATCGAAGCGGCCAGGCACTCTGCGGTTAAGGCAGTCAACGCCGCTATGACGGCGGCTTACTGGCTCGTGGGCCGGAAGATAGTAGAAAGCGAACAAGGGGGTGAATCAAGAGCGCGATACGGTCAGGCCCTTTTCAAACGACTTTCGGACGACCTGACAGGACAATTCGGCCGGGGCTTCTCGGTTGACAATCTGGAGTCCATGCGAACGTTTTACCTAGCCTATCCTCCCGAACGGATTTTCCAGACACTGTCTCGGATTTCCTCCGGGGGTCACGGGAGCATCCAAAAATCCGAGACGCCGTCTCGGATTTTGAACCCTGACGAACTTATCAACGCATTCCCGCTCTCTTGGTCGCACTATGTCCTGCTCATACGGCGCAGCCGTTCCGTGGAGGCCCGGGCTTTCTATGAAGCTGAAACCTTGCACGGTGGCTGGTCCGTGCGCCAACTGGCCCGGCAGATCGATTCGCAATTCTATGAGCGAACAGCCCTCTCGAGGAACAAGGCTGCCATGCTCCGCAAGGGGCAGAAGGCGCTCCCCGAGGACGCCGTATCTCCGGAGGAGGCAATCAAAGACCCCTACGTTCTCGAGTTTCTCGGTCTAAAAGATGAGTACTCGGAAACCGATCTCGAAGAGGCCCTCATCTGCCACCTCGAGACATTCCTTCTGGAGCTCGGCGGCGACTTCTGCTTCATCGGCAGGCAGAAACGTCTTCGCATCGGTGACGAATGGTATCGCGTAGATCTGGTCTTTTTCCATCGTCGCCTGCGGTGTCTGGTGATCATCGATTTAAAAATCGGCAGGTTCACTCACTCGGACGCTGGACAGATGCACCTCTATCTCAACTACGCGCGAGAGCACTGGGTGCGCGGGGGCGAGAATCCCCCGGTAGGGCTGATTCTTTGCGCCCAGAAGGACGAAGCGATCGCCCGGTATGCGCTTGAAGGACTTCCAAACAAGGTGATGGCTTCGGAGTACCGGACGGCCCTACCTGAAGAGAGGACTTTGGTAGCGGAAATCGAGCGTACACGAGATGCGCTGCGTGGGAGAACTTTGCTCCCAGAGCCGAAGGCTAAGCGTAGAAAGGAGACGCCGACGAAAAGGGGGCGGAAGTGATACATCTTGCCTCGTCCGGACTCTGGTGGCCGCTGACTAACCGGGTCGTCAGGCTTCGGTGGTACAATGCCTGGCTGCGGAGGCCCTTGCCCACGCCTTTGGGGCCGGGTCGACGCAGGCGGCTCATAATGTAGCGCACCATCGTATGGAAGCGAACGCGATGATTCGACGGATAGCGGTGCGGGAGGATGAAGTTTCGTTTGGAAAGGGGGAGGGCCCGTGAATAGGTCGTCGGTACGTTCCAGTAACATCCGCTCCGTGGGTTATGACCCGCAATCGAGGAAGCTAGAGGTGGAGTTCCACGGCGGCGCAATCTACGAGTACTCCGGCGTCCCGGAGACCATCCATAAGGGCTTGATGCAGGCTGCCTCAAAGGGGGCGTACTTCCACGACCACATTAAGGACCGCTATCCCTGTTGGCGGGTGAGGTAGTAGCGAAGTGGTCATCAAAGAAGTCTGTGTCAAGAACTTCCGTTCGATAGTGGATGAGGCACTACCTTGCGACTGCTTGACGGCGTTGGTTGGTAGGAACGGAAGCGGGAAATCCTCGTTCCTTAGGGCGTTGGAGATTTTCTATGATCCTTCGGCAAGGGTGACCGACGAGGATTTTTATGCCGAGGACACATCACAGGACATTGAAATCGCAATTACCTTCGGCGATTTGACTGCGGAAGAGCAGCGCTTATTCTCTCCGTATATAGACAATGGCACGCTGACCGTCGTGCGGGTGTTCTCGCAGGCCGCAGGGAG
>JBGSIK010000462.1:0-4626 GCA_041742575.1 Candidatus Krumholzibacteriia bacterium | reverse complement strand
CGACGCGACCTCCGCAGCGCGCTGCGACATCGCGCGCGCAAGGACCCGAGCAGCGAAGCTCGTGTGCGCCCCGAGAACACCGCGAACGATTGTGCGGGGCTGCCGTTCTTTCCTGTGGTGGCATGTCGCTTGCAGACCTCGATGCGGGTCTTCGGCTCGCTTCGGGCTCGCGCCACTAAACTCACTGCATCGCAAAAGGTTACCGCACCGACCGGCGCGCCGAATTCCGTCTGGACGGACGAAGCGTCAGTTCGTTTGCCGCCAAAACGCTCTCCATGCGGGCAGTTTCGATCCGCTTGGGGGCTTTGGCCGTTGCACGATTCGGAATCGTGGGATGAGAAAGACCACGCTCGTTGCTCTCGGCTTGCTGCTCGCCGCCGCATCCACCCCGGTGTCCGCCGGGGTTTATGTGCTTCCCGCCGAAGCCGATACCTGGATCGACAGCGGAGATCCGTACACGAACCACGGCACAGATACCGAGCTGCGTTGCCGGAACGAACCCGGCGCGCACTACCGCTCACTGCTCCGCTTCGACTTCTCCTCCATTCCTGCCGGCGAGATCGTCGTTCGTGCTTACCTCCAGTTCCTGGTGACGGATATCGACGGCCAGCTCATGCCCGTGAATGCCTATCGTGTCACCAAAGCTTGGACTGAGACCGGCGCCACATGGCAGAACATCGGCAACAGTCTCGACAACGGTAAACTTTTCGGATCCTTCGTGCCCGCCGCCAAGACGTTCGTCCGGATGGACATCACCTCACTCGTGACTAGCTGGATCGACGGAAGCCTCAACAACAACGGGTTGACACTGCTCGCAACTTCCGCCAACGAGGTCTCCAAGTACGCGAGCCGCGAGACGGCCGCAGTCGGTGAACGGCCCGTTCTGATTCTCATCACGGGCGCCGAAACGGCACGCATGACGACCGGCCACTACATCGGCGACGGGCTGGACACCCGCTCCATCGCCGGGCTGGGGTTCCGCCCGGATTTGGTCATCGTCAAGGGTGACCGGGATGAACCCACCGTCGTTCGTTCGACCACAATGAGTGCCGACGCGGCCAAGGAACTGGGGACAAGCACGAGCCTCACCGCCAACCGGATCCAATCGCTCGATACGGACGGCTTCACGGTGGGCTCCGACGCCGCGGTAAACGCCGCCGGAGTCGACTACTACTGGGTCGCTTTCCGCGGCGCGCCCGGACAGTTGGCGTTGGGTTACTACCTGGGCGACGATTCCGACGACCGGCTGATCGACGGGCTGGGTTTCCAGCCCGGGTACGTGATCGTGATGGGCGAAGAGGGCCGCCAAGCAGTGCAGCGGTTTCCGTCGCAGACGGCTTATGCCAGCCGGAAATTCGACGCCACCGCAGAAGTGAACGATCGCATACAGGCCTTTGCGGCCGACGGCTTTCAGATCGGCAAGCACGCGGAGGTCAACAAGAGCGAGGAGATTTACCACTACGTCGCTTGGCGGATCACTGCGGATGTGATCGAGGGTAACTCGTACACTGGAACCGGCATCGACGACCTCAACATCCTCGGCGTCGGTTTCAGGCCGGGATTCATGTTTCTCTCCGCGGCTTCGAACGTGCATGCAACCGTCCACCGCCCCAACTCGCTCTCGGGCGACAAGACACTGATGGCGAATGAAGGCACGGCGTACGAAAACGGCATTCAGGCCTTTCTCCCCGACGGATTCCAGGTAGGCTCCGATGTCTCGGTGAACCAACTGGACGAGACCTACCATTGGATTGCGTTCCGCGACAAGACCACGCTCGAGTCCGACCTCGAGGTCGACATCATGGTCAGCGACTCGACGCCGAATGAGGGGGACCCGGTCGATTTGACCATCACGCTCCGCAATACCGGCCCGGATCCGGCCACCGGCGTGCAGGCGACCGACCTGCTTCCGGCCGGGCTCTCCTACGGGACGCATTTCGCAACACAAGGATCCTACGAAAGCGACACGGGATTATGGACAGTGGGAACTCTCACGGCCGGCCAGGCGGCGGGCTTGTTCATCTCGACGACGGTGGAGCCCGGCTCCGCAGGTACGACGCTGATCGACACCGCCGCCGTCACTGCCGTGGATCAGCCTGATCCCGACTCAACGAATAACAGCGCCATTGTCCACATTCACGTCCGCGGCGCCGACCTCGCAATCACGAAGCTCGTTGACGAGCCCAATCCCAACGTCGGCGACAACGTCCGCCACACCGTGACCATAGTGAACGACGGGCCCACCCAGGCGACCGGGATCGAGGTGACGGACCTCCTGCCCGACGGTTTGACGTACGTGGCGGACAGCTCGAGCCAGGGCGCGTACAACAGCGCGACGGGACGTTGGTCCGTGGGCGCGCTTGCGGTGAGTTCCTCTGCGAGCCTCGTTCTCACGACCAGCGTGGATCCCGGGACCGGCGGCAGCACCATCACGAATGAAGCGCTGATCGCATACGCGAACGAGGGCGATCCCGACCCCGCCGATAACAAGGCCAGCGCAGACATCGCGGTGAAAAGCGCGGACATCGTCGTCGCCAAAGTCGTGGACGACGCCACGCCGGCAGAGACCGATCTTGTCACCTTCACCGTCACCGCGCGCAACGTCGGACCCGACGACGCCACCCGGGTGCAGATCACCGACCCCCTCCCGGACGGACTGACTTACGACGGCCACGCCGTGAGCCAGGGGAGCTATGACAGCGGCATCGGCGTCTGGGATGTGGGAACGATCGCTCCGTCCGCCGCGGCCACGCTCACCATCACGTCCACCGTGAACATGGGCACGGGCGGATGGTCGATCAGCAATGTCGCCGCCCTTACCGCCATCGACCAGGAAGACCCCACTCCAAGCGACGATGTCGCCACGGTGAGCCTCACCGTGCAGTCGAGCACCTATCGTGTCGCGACCGGTCACTACGTCGGCGACGGTTCCGGCACCCGGTCGATCGACGGAGTCGGTTTCCATCCCGATGTCATCATCGTCGCCGGTGACGACACGCACTCTCCGGCGGCGAAGACCACCAGCATGACGGGGACAGGATCGAAGGAGCTGGCCGACAACACGCCCCTGTACACGAACATCATCACCAGCCTCGATGCGGACGGGTTCACGGTGAGCCCGAACGGGTGGATGAACGTCGCGTCGAACAACTACTACTGGATCGCGTTCCAATCCTCGCCCCTCGACATGGCGGTGGGATCGTACGTGGGAAACGGATCGGACAACCGCACCATCGGGGGGTTGGCGTTCACTCCCGGGTATGTCATCGTCATGAGCCAGACGGCAAACGAGGCCGTCCACCGCTTCTCGAGCCAGACGGGGGATGCGAGCCTCACCTTCGGATACAGCGCCGAGAGCGCCAATCGTATACAAGCCTTCCAAGCGGATGGGTTCCAGGTCGGGTCAAGCACGGCGGTGAATCAGTCCGGGGTGACTTATCACTACGTGGCGTGGCGAAACGCGCCGGGGATTACCGTGGGCGGGTCTTACGACGGAGACGGGGTCGATAACCGTGATATCACCGGTGTGGGATTCGCGTCTGCGTACCTGATCCTGAAGAAAGAGTCGGACACCAACAGCGCCATTCACCGGCCGGTTTCCCTCACGGGAGACTCTTCCCTGAGCGCGGGCGCCGGGTACATTTTCAACAACGGCATACAATCGTTCTTGCCCGATGGATTCCAGCTGGGATCGAATAGCGCGGTCAATGAAGCTTCCCAGACGCATTACTGGACCGCGTTCCGCGACCGGAGCGTCCAGCAGGCCGATCTCGCGGTCGCAATGTCGGCGTCGGACACCATTGCACTAGCGGGTGACACACTTTCCCATCGTGTGGTCCTCACCAACAACGGAGCGGATCCCGCCACCGGCGTCAGGGTGACGATGCGCTTCGCCGAGGGTCTTATCCCTCTCTCCGCTGCCCCGAGCAAGGGGACGTACAACCAGGCCTCGCGGCTGTGGAGCGTCGGGTCCGTCGCCGTCGGCGAATTGGATACGCTCATATTCACAGCCGCCGTGCGCGACGGCTTTTCCGACTCCACACTCACGACCGTGGCGGAGATCACGGACCATCAGCAGGCGGACTACAACCCCGGCAACAACACCGCCTCTGACCGCGTTCACGCCCTGCCGTTCATCGTGCTGGATGACACACCCGCGTCGCTCTATCCGGCGCGATCGTACGCCGACAATTCCCGGCTCGCGATTCGCGTGGGGATCGACAATCCCGACCCGATCGGCGTCATGCTGGACACGACCTCGACGGTCTCCTTCACCGACGGCGCGAACACATTCATCACCCGGCTCAGCAACCCGACCTACGTGCCGCCGCACGCGGACAATTTCACGACCGGCTTCCGGCCGGCGCCGGTGCCGTCCGGCCTCGGCGCCGACACGAACTATGCACTCACGCTTTCGCTCTCGGGCGAACGCGACGACCTCGCCCGGCATCGCCAGACGATCTCGACAGAAGGGACCAACGATCTGTTCATAGAGGCCCCGCTCATCCGTGTGGACGCTGAGCCGCTGGGCAATTCCAACGTGAATCCCGGGCAGCGTGACGTCGGGCTCTTGGTCATGACGTTACAGAACGAATACTCCACGCCGCGGTCACTGGCGTCTCTCTC
>JBGSIK010000461.1:0-5777 GCA_041742575.1 Candidatus Krumholzibacteriia bacterium | reverse complement strand
ATTCGGAATCGCGACATACACGATCGGCCGTAGGGAGCCGTGCCCGCGCGACCCTCTGCGGCCCCACCGCCCGGCCCCCGACACGTCCCCAGGCTCCATGTCGCGCAGAGTGGCACGCTTGACATACGGCAGAGACGGGGGTACAATCCAGTAACCTATTGCAATTACGTCGGATTACACATTGGTCACGCTGGCGAACGCACCGTGAGGAGGGCGGTTCGACCATGGCGAGGATCGACAAACATGCCGTGAAGCCCAAGGAACTCCGCTGGACCTGCGATTCTGAACGCCTCGGGTTCGAGACCACTGATGACCTCAAGTGCAAGCCCCACATCATCGGTCAGGACCGCGCCCTCGATGCGATGCGTCTCGGGCTCGAGATGCGAAGCCCGGGCTACAACATCTATGTCTCCGGGCTGACCGGCACCGGCAAATCGACCGCGATCAAACGGTTGCTCGAGAGCATGGACCGCGAGAAGCACGACCTCGCGGACATCTGCTACATCCACAACTTCGATCTCCCCGATAGCCCTGTGTGTGTGAAACTTCCGGCCGGGCGGGGTCGACTGTTGAAGAACAAGACGGAGAAGGCGCTCAAGACCATACGCGACTACGTGCCTTTGGCTCTGCAAAGCGAAGTCTTCAAGAAAAAGCAAACGGCGATCGTTGATGACGTCAAGGCGCGCAAGAACCAGGTGACGCAGGGTCTGGAAAAGGAGGTCAACGAACACGGGTTTACGTTGATCGAGGTCGAGTATGGTCCGTTCACGAGGCCTGAGATAGCCCCTGTCATCTCCGGCGAAGTCGTGCAGATGGACAAGCTTCCCAGTCTCCTCGGCCAGGGGAAGCTCGGGCAGGGAGACTACGATAAGATTCAGAAGTATCACCGCGAGTTGTCACAGAAACTGGACGATGTGCTCGTCATCCTCCGCGATCTGCAGCGCGAACTGGGCGAACGCATCTCCGAGCTCAAGAAGCAATACGTTCGCTCGATGGTCGAGCAGACCCTGAAGGAGATCAAGGCGCAATTCGAGGAAGCCAAGATCGAGACCTTCATCGACGATCTTCAGGCGTACGTCATGGACAACCTCAAGATATTTTTCGGCAAGGAGTCGGAGGAGCCCCACGAGCCGGCGCGGGAGGAACTCCTGCCCTTCACGGTGAACCTGTTGGTCGACAACACCAGGGTGAAGAAAGCGCCGGTGGTGATCGAAACCGCGCCAAGCTACGTGAACCTCTTCGGCACCATCGAGCGTGTGGCGGACGGCGAGGGAGAATTCAAAACCGATTTCACGGGGATCCGGGCGGGATCGATACTTCGCGCCAACGGCGGCTATCTGGTCCTCAACCTGTTCGACCTGTTCGAGGAGCCGCACGTGTGGCCGACGCTCAAACGCACGCTCAAACACAAGCAGCTCGTGATCCGCGGTTTCGATTCGCTGTTGTTGATGCCCATCGCGTCCCTCAAACCGGAACCGATCGACCTGGACGTCAAGATCGTCGTGATCGGAGACGCCAATTCCTATCAGATCCTCTACGAGTATGACGACGATTTCGGCAAGATCTTCAAGGTCAAGGCCGAGTTCGACAACGTGATGCCGAACTCGCGGACCAACATCTCGAATTACTGCCAGTTCATCAAGAACATCACCGTAGAGGAGAAACTGCTCCCCTTCCACAAAACGGGCGCTGTGGCCGTGATCGAGGAGGGCGTCCGCGAGGCAGGGCGGAAGGACCGGATCTCCACCCGATTCAGCGACATCGGGGACCTCATCCGTGAGGCGAGCTACTGGGCGAGCAAGGAGCAGTCTCGATCCGTGCGCGACAAGCACGTGGCGAAGGCCGTGGAGGAGCGCGAGCGGCGCGTGAGCCTGGTCGAAGACAAGATCCAGGAGCTGATCGCCGACGGCACGATTCTTCTGGACATCGTCGGCGAAAAAGTCGGCCAGGCGAACGGTCTGTCCTTGTACGATCTGGGGGATTATGTGTTCGGGAGGCCCAATCGGATCACGGTGGAAACCGGGGTCGGCCGCGCCGGAGTGATCAACGTCGAACGGGAAGCCGACATGAGCGGACGCTCATACAACAAGGGGGTACTCATCCTCGACGGTTACATTCGCCGGATGTACGCCCAAGACAAGCCCGTGACCATGAACGCGAGCATCTGCTTCGAGCAGTCGTACACCGGTGTGGACGGCGATAGCGCGAGCTCGACGGAGCTGTACGCGCTGCTCTCCAGCCTGTCCGGTGTGCCGGTCCGGCAGGACGTCGCCGTGACCGGATCCGTCAACCAGAAAGGCGAGATCCAACCCATCGGCGGTGTGAACGAGAAGATAGAAGGATTCTACGACGTGTGCAGATTCAACGGACTCACGGGCCGCCAAGGGGTCATGATTCCGGCCCTCAACAAAACCGATCTCATGCTGCGCCGTGATGTCGTGCGAGACGTCAAGTCGGGCAAGTTCCATATTTGGGCGGTGAGCACGGTGGATGAGGGACTCGAGCTTCTCACCGGAATGAAAGCCGGCAAACGGCGCCCGGAAGGGATGTTCGAGGAGGGAACGCTCCACGACCTCGTCGACCGACGCCTGCGCCAGTTCCATTCCCAGCTGCGCGAATCGGAGGAGCCGCCCGAAGAAAAACGGCGGGGCGGCAAGCGCCGGGGGGCGAAGGCGCTCAGAAAGCGGCGATGAACCCCGGCCGCGAGGAAACTGTCAAGGCAGCGGCGCTCGATGTCGGTTTCTCGCTCGCCGGGATCGCCGGCGTGCTCCCACACGAAAAGTCCAACGAATCGTTCGGGCGATGGTTGAACGCGGGAATGCAGGCGGAGATGGCTTATCTCGCCCGGCATCGCGAATCCCGCGTCGACGTCCGGCGCCTGTTTCCGGAGGCGCGGTCTGCGGTGTGCGTGGCATTGAACTACTATCAGGAGGTCGAGCGCGAACAGCGAGATGCGGACGGCCGCGACGGCCGTGGGGTTTTCTCCGTGTGCGTGCACGGTAAGGATTACCATCGCGTCATAGGCGAGATGTTGCGGCGCCTGGACGATTGCCTCAGGGAATCCTTCCCCGGCCTGCGATCGGTCGCGTGCGTCGATACCCGACCGGTGTCCGACCGGGAGATGGCGATTCGCGCCGGAATCGGGTGGTTGGGCAAGAACACCAGCGTGATCTCGCCTCGCTACGGCTCCTGGATCTTCCTCGGCGAGCTCATCACCAATCTGGACCTCGAACCTGACATTCCTCTCGATACGCTCTGCGCGACGTGCACCCGTTGCATTGATGCTTGTCCCGTGGGAGCGCTGGACGAACCGTTCTTGGTGGACGCCCGCAAGTGCATCTCCTACCTCACCATCGAGAAACGGGGCAACTTCCCGCCAGAGCTGCGCGAAGGCATCGGCTTGCATGTCTTCGGGTGCGACATCTGCCAGAGCGTTTGCCCGCACAACCAGGTCGCCAGCCCGTCGAAAGCGTTCGCGAGGAGCGACCGGAGCGGGCTTGTCGACATGACTCTGGACGAGCTGTCCGTCATCGCCGATGGCGAGTTCCTCGCCCTCACCGAAGGCAGCGCGATCAGGCGTTGCAAGCCCGAAGGCATGCGACGGAACGCGGTCGTCTCGAAACGAAACCTCGCCTTTAGAAGTGGGAAGGCGCGAGAGGCAGGAAAACGGAAAACGTAGTGCCTTCACCTTCAGTGCTCTTGCAGCAGAGGTAACCCCCGCACCGGGTGACGTTCTTGTGCGCGAGCGCCAGCCCCAATCCCTTGCCCTTGACCCCGATGTCCGGCGAGTTCGATGCCTGCCGGAACGGCTCGGTGACGAGCATGAGATCTTGCGCCGGTATGCCGATACCGTGATCGGCGAAGCGGACGACGAAGTACTCTGTCGCCTGAGATCGTAAACCCGCGATACTCTCCTCGGACGTCCGGTACCCGCCGTCTGCGAGATCGGTGCCGTCGAGATCGGAGGCCTGGTACTCGCGGATGGTGCGCTCCACCTGCGCCCGCCAGTCCGGAAGCTGGAGTCCGTCGCGATCGGGCATGGGGCGGCCGCGGCCGGTTTCGATGCGGATGCCGGAACCCGCCGGTGAGAACTTGATCGCGTTTTCTATCAGGGCATCCACGACCATTCGGAACTCCTCCTCGCCCATGTGAAGCACCGGATGAGCGAGGTCTGGATCGTGGTGGACGGCCACGTGGATGTGTTTGTCGGCCGCTGCCTGCGCGAACCGGTAGATTGACTGGTGGAGAAGGTCCACAGGATCGATGCGGCGGTCCTCGCGAACACCGGGTTGCGTTTTCTGGCTCAGGCTCAAGAGGGAGTTTATCAGGTCCTCGAGGCGCTGCTCGGAATCCACGAACATCCCGGCCAACTCTTCGTACTCCGGATTCTTCGACAACAACTCCACTCCCGCCTTGATGATGGTGAGCGGCGTCCGGAACTCGTGGGTGACCCGGTTTATGACATCGTTACGGATCTCCTGTAACCGCTGTACCTCTTGCACCGAATGCTTGGCGTTTTCGTACAGGATCGCGTTGTTGAAGGCGGCGGCCGAAACGGCGCATAGCGCGTAGAGCACGTCAAAGTCGAGAGGCTTGAAGGGCTGTTTCGAGATCTTGTCCCCGAGAAAGAGCATCCCGACGAGCTTCTCCTTGAGGAACAAAGGCGCGATCACGTTGAAGTTCCGGGAGAAGAATTGCATGGCTGCAATGCCGGTCAGGGCCGGGGGTGCAGACAGGATGGCCTGCGGCATCCGGATCCGTCGGATTTCCCCCAGCGCGCCGCCGCTCAGAGGGATGTCGGGCAGGTTGTCCTTCCGGAAACGTCCGTAGGCAGCGGCAGGCTTCATCATCTCCGACGACGTATCGTAGCAGTAGTAGCAGGCATCGGTCGACAACAGCTGGCCCATGAGCGTGAGCAGAAAAGCGCTGTAGAGCTGCTCCAAGTCGATGGAATTGCCGTAACGGTTCAGCAGCGAGGTCATGGAGGTGATCATGAACCTCAGCTTCTCGCAGCGTGCCTTCCAATACTCGACGGAAGCGGTTGTGTTCTCCGGAGGACTGCCCACGGTCACGGTCTTTCACCTCCCGCGCTATCTCTTCCCGACGTATTCGAGCTCGTCGACACTTACGATCGTCTTGAAGTACGATCTCAGATTGATGACTTCGAAAACCTCGTCGATGTGCTTCGGAACGTTCATGAACAACAGATCACCACCCGATTCCCTCAGCAGGGAAACGCTGCCCAGGAAAATGCCGATTCCGGCGCTGCTGATGAAATCTGCTTTCGACAAGTCGATGACGATCCTGTTCGTTTTCTGTTCGAAAAGGTTCCTGAAGTGCAGCTCCAGCGTCGGCGCCGCAACCGCGTCTATGGCGCCCGTCGGCCTCAGAATGGCGGTGTTGGGTAGCCGGCATGGAACGAGTTCGACCGTGAAATCCTTCATACTACTCACCTCTCGTGTATTGAAGCGTGCTCCTGGTTGACGTCAAGGCTGAACGTCGAGACATTCCAGTCTCCGTCCCGGCGGTATTCGAAGTCGGAAGAAAGTCTGTTGATCATGAATAGTCCGATTCCGCGCTTTCCACTGGTGCTGATGAGCTTCTCCACCAGGCCGCCCTGCTGGGAACTGGTGGTGGGGAACGACTCCGCATTGTCGCAGTAGGAAACGTAGACCCGTCCCCCCGAGAACTCCAGCTGCAGGCAGATTTGCTTTGCGGCGTGGGTGAATCTCCCATGTTCGACGGTGTTGGCTGCCAGTTCGTACACACACAGCCGC
>JBGSIK010000460.1:0-4378 GCA_041742575.1 Candidatus Krumholzibacteriia bacterium | reverse complement strand
GTCGGAACCGCTCCCACCTTGAAGGGCAGAGGACGCGGCATCGAGGTGAACATCTTTGATTTCGACGGCTCGATATATGGAGAAAGGATCGCCGTGTACTGCCGGGCGTATATCCGGGGTGAACGGGCTTTTCCGTCGGTGGAGACGCTGGCCGCCCAGCTGCAATGGGACCGCGAGACCGCCCGTGCCCTGCTGGCGGGAGCCCGCGAAGCCCGCGAAGCCCGCGAAGCCCGCGAAGCGGGTGACAAGACGTGAGAGCGGAATAATACCGCTTTACACCCCGGCGCCCGTGTGATAATTTCCCGAGGACTCGGTGGCTCGGCTCCATGCCGGGCTGCCGCCATCGTGTCGCGTACCGTTCGAGGAGGTGATATGACGATGGCGTTGTCGCAAGATCAGAAACGTCAAATTATCGACAAATACAAACTCCACGATAAGGATTCCGGTTCTGCGGAAGTCCAGATAGCTCTCCTTACGGAGCGTATCCGCATCCTGACCGAACACTTCGAGGTTCACAAGAAAGACCACGCGTCGCGAAGCGGCCTGTTGAAACTCGTCGGGCGCAGGAGGAAGCTTTTGGACTATCTCAAGAACAAGAAGATCGAAAGCTATCGCGAGCTGATCACGAAGCTCAACTTGCGCAAGTGAATTAGGCGGCGGTGAGAGGTTGCTCGATCAGCGGCGGGATCGCCGGGAACAAGCAACTCGGACCCATTTCTCCTGGCAGGTATGCATGTACAGCGTTTCACGAGAAGTGAATGGCAAGCCGTTCTCCATCGAGACCGGCCGCATGGCCAAGCAGGCCGACGGCGCCGTGGTGGTGCGGCATGGAGACACGATGGTGCTGGTGACGGTGGTCGCAGCACAACAAAAGTCCGAGAAAGACTTCTTCCCCCTGTTCGTGGAATACCGGGAGAAGTTCTACGCCTCCGGCCGCATTCCCGGGGGCTTTTTCAAACGCGAGGGGCGCCCCGGCGAGCATGAAACACTGTCCGCCCGTTTGATCGATCGTCCTTTTCGCCCGCTGTTTGACGAGCAGTTCATGTGCGAAACGCAAATCGTCGCGCAGCCGGTGAGCTACGACGGGCAAAACGCCGCCGACGTGCTCGGCATCGTCGGCGCGTCGGTTGCGCTCGGGTTGTCCAACGTCCCCTTCGACGAGATCGTGTCCGGAGTTCGTGTGGGCAGGGTCGAAGGGCGCTTCATCGGTAATCCCACCGCGGAAGAACTCGAGCGGAGCGACTTGGACATCGTGGTCGCCGGGACCGACCGCGCGGTGATGATGGTGGAAGGAGGGGCGAACGAGGTTGGCGAGGAGGATATCCTCTCCGCGGTTGAATTCGGGCACGGCATGGTCAGGGAGCTCAACGAGCTGCAGCGACAGCTCTTCGAGCAGACGGGCAGAGGCGAGAAACGTGCGAAGCGCGTGGTGGAGCCGGCAGAAAAGATCGAGGATCTCGACCGGGCCTTGGCGGACGCTTACACCGGCCGCATCCTGGACGCTTTCAAGGTCCACGGCAAGCTCGCGCGCCAGCGGGCGATTCAGAACGTCACTGCCGAGGCCGTCGAGCGGTTCGCCGAAAAGTACCCGGAGAAGGACACATACATCGCGGGTGTGCTGGGGCAGATCGAGAAGACCGAAATGCGGCGGATGGTCCTCGACCGCGGCGTGAGATTGGACGGCCGCGGCTATACCGACATCAGACCCATCACTTGCGAGGTGGGAGTGTTGCCGCGGGCGCATGGATCAGCCCTGTTCACACGCGGCGAAACGCAGAGCCTCGTCTCCACGACCCTGGGCACCACCCATGACGAGCAGATGATGGACACCATCGAAGGGGAAAGTTGGAAGCGTTACATGCTGCACTACAATTTCCCCTCTTTCAGCGTGGGCGAAGTCGGGCCTTTCCGGGGGCCCGGAAGGCGCGAGATCGGACATGGAGCGCTCGCGGAGCGTGCCATTCGCCCGCTCATCCCCAACAAAGACGAGTTCCCGTACACCGTCCGGATCGTGTCCGAGATCCTGGAGTCGAACGGATCCAGCTCGATGGCGTCGGTATGCGGCGGGAGTCTCGCACTCATGGACGCCGGCGTGCCCATCCCGAAAGCGGTCGCGGGCATCGCCATGGGCATGATCGTGGGGGACGAGAAGGTGGCCGTGCTCAGCGACATTCTCGGATCCGAGGACCACTTGGGAGACATGGATTTCAAGGTCACCGGGACAGCCGACGGCATCACGGCGTTTCAGATGGACGTGAAGGTGTCCGGTATCTCCCAGGAACTCATGAAAAAAGCGCTCCACCAGGCGAGGGAGGGTCGGCTCCACATTCTGGAGATCATGAACCGCGCCATCGACAAAGCTCGGGACGATATCTCTCCGTACGCGCCTAAGATCACCACTCTCACCATACCGGTGGACAAGATCCGCGAGCTGATCGGTCCAGGAGGAAAGGTCGTCAACGCGATCCAGAACGAAACCGGGGCGGAAATCGAGATCGAAGACGACGGAACGGTCCGCGTGATCGCTGTCAACGCCGAGTCCTCGGAGAAGGCGATCGCCCGCATCAAGGAGATCACCGCCGAGCCGGAGATCGGCCAGATATACGAGGGCCCCGTCAAGAGCATCCTCCCGTTCGGGGCGTTCATCGAAATACTCCCCGGCCGCGACGGCCTGCTGCACATATCGGAAATCGCGCACAGGCGTCTCGAGCGCGTCGAGGAGGAACTCCACGTCGGGGACATCGTCAAGGTGAAGGTCCTGGATGTCAACGGCGACGGAAAGGTGCGCCTGAGCCGGAAAGCTCTGGTGGAGCGGCCTGCGGGCAGCGAGGATCAGCACTCTGACTCTGACGGCCCCAAAAGGCACCACCGCCGGCGGCGGTGACCCCGCCCGGCGTAGCTGTCGATTGGCTTCGCATTCGTGTTCGCCGGTCATCGACCGGCGAACTCTTTCTCGAGGCATAATCCGGCACGGCCGGGTGCCGTCCTGCCCATGAAGAACAGACCGATTACGCCGCCAATCCGAAAACACCGCCTGGCCAATGGCCTGACGGTCTTGCACCAGCGGAACCCCTTGTCGCGCGCGTTCTGCGTGGGGGTCTGGACGAGGACCGGTTCCCGCGACGAGCGCGAAGGCGAGGAGGGGTTGTGTCACTTCCTCGAGCACATGCTGTTCAAGGGCACCGGACGCCGGACCGCCTTCGAGATCTCCCAGGAGATCGAGAAGATCGGCGGATCGCTGGACGCGTTCACGACCAAGGAAACCATGTGCGTGCACGCCCAGGTGCTGGAGGACCAACGGGCCGTCGCCTTCGACCTGATCGGTGACATGCTCTCCAACTCGGCCTTCATGGATGAGCACGTGAAGCTCGAGCGGCAGGTGGTGCTCCAGGAGATCAGCGACGTGATGGATGCTCCGGACGACCTCATTCACGAGCTGTTTGCATCCGCCGTCTTTCCCCGCCATCCGCTCGGCCGGCCGATTCTCGGCTACCCGGAATCGGTCTCGTCCTTCACACGCCACGACGTCGCCCGCTTCGCCGGCAGGGTGTTCAAGACCCCGAACCTCGTCGTCGCCGTGTACGGCAATTTGCCGACGCGCGAATTGCTGGACTCGTGCGCCCGCCTGTTCGATCTCCCGACCGGTCCGGTGCGGCTGAGCCAGCCGCGGTTGCGGCGGTTCGTGCCGGAACGGAAGGCGGTCCGAAAGAGGCTATTGCAGCAACACGTTTGCATGGGGAATCGCACCTGCTCCTACCTCGAGGACGGACGCTTCCCGCTCATGTTGCTGACGACGTTGGTGGGCGGAGGGATGAGTTCGAGACTGTTCCAGCGGATCCGCGAGGAGATGGGGCTGGCCTACAGCGTGTACACGTACGCTGACCACGGTCGCGACACGGGGCTCGTCGCCACCTACATGGCCGTTCAGCCCCGGAGCGCGCGGCGCGCGATCGCCGCGGTCGTGGAGGAGTTCGAGAGAGTGCGTTCGGGTGACGTTTCCCGGGAGGAACTGACCGACACCAAGCGGCAACTGAAAGGCCGCATCCTGCTGGGGCTTGAGACATCCACGGCCCACATGTCGCGAATGGCCCGCAACGAGCTCTACTATGGGCGACAGATCGACGAGCGGGAACTCGTCCGCCGGATCGACGCGGTAACGCTCGCCGATCTTCATGAAATGGCGTCGCGCACGCTTCGCATCGATGATCTGGCCGTCGTGACCCTCGGCCCCTCGGCCGCAGGGCTCGATCTCACACGCACCACATAACCCCGCCAAGCGGCTCTGGACCCGGCCCGCAACTGCACCGGTCAGGGGCGGCCTTCGCCCGCGCAACCGTCCTCCGACGGGACGTGTTGCGGGCCCTCCGCTCCCGGTCCT
>JBGSIK010000459.1:0-3672 GCA_041742575.1 Candidatus Krumholzibacteriia bacterium | reverse complement strand
GGCGTCCGTCGACCTGGCGCGCATGGCCGGCGTCGCGCCGGCGGGGGTGTTGTGCGAGGTTCTGGACGACGACGGTTCCATGGCGCGACTTCCGAGGCTCAAACGGGTCGCCGAAGAGCACGGTCTCCTCATCATCACCATCAAGGATCTCATCAGGTACCGGCGCCAGTACGAAAAGACGGTGGAGATGGTCGAAGAGGTCCGGTTCCCGACCGAATTCGGGGAATTCAAGCTCCGCCTGTACAAGAACACGATCAGCGGCAACCTCCACTTCGCGCTGGTGAAGGGCGAGATCGAAGCGGAGCGGGCCACGCTCGTCCGCGTGCACTCGCAGTGCTTCACGGGTGACGTCCTGGGCTCCCTCCGCTGCGACTGCGGGCCGCAGCTGCACCAGGCGATGCTGCAGATCGAACGCGAGGGCCGGGGCGTGCTGCTCTACATGCGGCAGGAGGGCAGGGGGATCGGGCTCGAGAACAAGATCAAAGCGTACGCCCTCCAGGACGAGGGGCTGGACACCGTCGAGGCCAACGCCAGCCTCGGTTTTCCTCCCGATTTGCGGGACTACGGGGTCGGAGCGCAGATTCTGGCCGATCTCGGCGTGAGGAAGATCCGGCTGCTGACCAACAACCCCAAGAAGGTCGTGGGACTATCCGCGTACGGCCTGGAGATAGTGGAACGAGTGCCGATCGAGATCCCCGCCAACGAAAACAACCGGCGATACCTGTTTACCAAGCAGTCCAAATTGGGGCATGTGTTGCGCCAGTTCGGGAAAACGGAAACGGACACGGAAACGAATGACATGAACGGAAGGGGTGCCTCCAATGCCAAATGAACACCGCGCCCTGCTGAATGCAAAGGGCAAGCGGGTGGTGATCGTCGTCAGCCGCTTCAACGAAAACGTGACGCGCCGTCTGGTCGAGGGGGCGGTCGATTGCCTCGTCCGGCACGGGGCCGACGAGTCGAACATCGACGTTTATTGGGTCTCAGGATCTTTCGAGCTTCCCCAGGCCGCGGCACGGGTGCTCAAGCGGACCAAGGCGGACGGCGCTCTCTGTCTCGGGGCCCTGATCCGCGGGGAGACGAGCCACTTCGATGTTCTGGCCTCTACGGTGGCGCGTTCGATCGACACACTGGCCGTGGGCAGCGACGTTCCCATCGCCTTCGGCGTGATCACGGCGGATACGCTCGAGCAGGCGATCGACCGCGCGGGCGGAAAGCACGGCAATCAGGGATGGAACAGCGCGCTATCGCTCATCGACCTGATGAACTTGTAACGCGCGGGATGCGCTGGACGCGCAGATTTGGCGGCATGGGAAAGCGACGCAAAGCACGGGAAATCGTCCTGCAGGCGCTGTACGAGGCCGAGTTTTCCGACCGGTCCCCCGAGGAGATTCTCGCCGGTCAGATCACGCGGCGCATCCCCTCGGAGGAAACGGTTGCGCACGCCCGCAGTCTGTTCTTCACGACCATGGAACATCTGGCCGAGCTGGACGAGAAGATCGAGTCCTCCCTGGAAAACTGGGACATGGCCAGGGTATCTCTGGTCGACAAGAACATACTCAGATTCGCCCTGACCGAAATCTTGTACTTCGACGAAGTCCCATCGAAGGTGATCATCAACGAGGCCATCGAGATCGCGCACCGGTACAGCTCGGCCGACGCCGGCCGGTTCGTCAACGGGTTGCTTGATCGCTTCGTGCGGGAATACAGAAGGGGCGTGGTTTGAAGTACCTGATCTTTTCCGACGTTCACGGCAATCTCGAAGCGCTCCAGGCGGTGCTGGCGAAAGGCCGAGAGCTGGGTGTGGGTTATTACCTGTGCCTGGGTGACATCGTCGGATACGGGGCCAATCCGAACGAGTGCGTGGAGATCGTGCGCGCGCTACCGGCGTGCGCGTGCGTGAAGGGAAATCACGACGCCGCCGTGGTCGATCCCCGCGAGCGCTCTTTCTTCCACGCCGTGGCGCTGGACGGAGTACGCTTCACCGAATCCGCGCTGACCGAGGAGAACTGGAAGTTCATCGAGGACCTCCCGTACGTGTATTCTTCCGGCGATCTGTTCATCGGTGTGCACGCGTCCCCTCACCGCCCGGAGTCGTGGGAGTACGTTCTCGACCAGGGCAGCGCCAGGAGGGCGATGAGCGCGATGAGGCAACGGATCGCGTTCATCGGCCACTCGCACATGCCGGTGGTTTTTTGCGACGACGGCAGGACGGAAAGGTTCGTGCCCGGAGACCGGCTGACGCTTCGGCCCGGCGTACGATACGTGGTCAACGTGGGCAGCGTGGGGCAGCCGCGCGACGGCAATCCCGACGCGTCCTTCGTGGTGTTCGATGATGAGAGCCCGGGGGTGGTGGAGATCTTGCGTGTGGAGTACGATCGCAAGTCGGCGGCGGAAAAGATTCTGAAGGCCGGTCTGCCGCCGGTGCTCGCCGAGAGGCTTCTGGTGGGGTACTGATCGAGTCGATGGCTAGAACGTCGGAGAAGAAGCACTGGGAAGAGTTCTGGTCGTCCTCGCGGCAACGGGGGGAGGTGTACGCGAACGACGACCGGATCGTCCGCAATCTCACCGGCGTGGTGGATGTGAAAGGACTGCGTGTGCTCGAGGTGGGCGCGGGGACGGGAAGGGACAGCGAGACCTTGGCCGGGTTGGGGGCGGAGGCGTGGACGCTCGATTACAGCGAGGAGGCTTTGCGGCTCATGGCGGAAGACGCGGAGCGGCGGGTGAGGATCGTGTGCGGAGACACACTCGCGTTGCCGCTGCGATCCGGGTCGTTCGACGTCGTGTTCCACCAGGGGCTGCTCGAGCATTTCAAGGACCCGGGACCGGTGCTGGCCGAGAACGGCCGCGTGCTCCGGCCGGGTGGGTACTTGCTGGTTGACGTTCCGCAGCGTTTTCACTACTACACGATGGCCAAGCGCGTGCTCATGACGTTCGGGAAGTGGTTCGCGGGTTGGGAGACTGAGTTCTCGGCCGGCGAGCTGGAGCGGTTGATGGAGAAGGCCGGGTTCGAAGTGATCGCCTCCTACGGGCACAATCTGTATCCACCGATCTGGTACCGGGGGGTGCGCAAGGTGCTGGCGGGAAAAGGGGTCCGGCTTCCGATGTACCCGCTGGACTCGCAGGGCTTCCGGGACCTGCGCAACCGCATGCGCAGCGCGCTCCCGCGAAAGCTCGTCCTCAACACGTCGATGGTCATCGGGTGTATCGGACGGAAGCGGTGAGATGGTGAACATGCCCGATCGCCGATTGAATATTGTCGCCGTAAACTGGCGCGATCTCCGCGATCCGGACGGGGGCGGGGCCGAGGTCCATCTGCACCAGATCATGCGCCGGATGGTGGAGCGCGGGCACCGCGTGACGTGGTTCTCCTGCCGCTTCGAGGGGGCGAGCGAGCACGACTCCTACGATGGCATCGAGTTCGTGCGCCGGGGCCGTTGGTTCGACGCGAACTACGTGCTGCCGCGCGCGGTGAAAGAGCACCTGAAGCGAGAGCGGGCGGATCTGGTCGTCGAGGACATCAACAAGATTCCGTTCTACACGCCGCTGTACCGGCGCGGCGTGCCGCTCGTCGTCATCATCCCGCACCTGTTCGGCAGCAGTGTCTTCCGCGAGACCCATCCGCTGGCGGCTGCCTACGTGCGCGCCGGCGAGCTTCCGTTGCCGTGGCTC
>JBGSIK010000458.1:0-4852 GCA_041742575.1 Candidatus Krumholzibacteriia bacterium | reverse complement strand
CCGGCCGTGAAGAACGCCGGTTTTCGCGCTCCCGTCACCGCCAGTTCAAACACCTGCCGCCACCCGTTCAGTAGATGGTCCATGAGCCCGCAGGTGTAGTCGTAGCCAGAGTTCGTGAGAAGAAACAGCTTGAAGCCCGCGCTGCGGAGTCGTTCCAGAGAAGCGGCCACTCCCGCGGGTGCCGTGACGAACCGTCCGGGATTGGACAGTATTGTCTGTTTGAGCTCGCCACGCGTGTGGGATTGGTCGAGTGCTTCCAAGATGTCGCAAAACAATGTGCGATAGTCGGGGAACCGATCCCGCAGTTCACGTCCGATGTCCACAGCCAGTGAAAATAGCTTTGCTGCCGGCAGGTCGAAGGGCGAGTCGAATGCGAGGTGGCCGGCTTTTTCGACTGCTATGCCGGAGCGGCCGTAGAGCCCGCGGACCTCGGCCGCCTCGAGTGCGAGGCGGCCGTGTCGCGCGCGCCGGACGTGGTCTCGGTAGTCGAGTTTGAGGAGGTTGCCCTGGCGGAGATCGACGACCAGCCCGCGACAGGCTTTCGCGTCGAGGAATCGAAACGAGGAAACGGCGTCGGGATAGCCTTTATCTTCGACGAGAAACCGGCAGGTTTCGGCGAATGCCAGTTCGTTCACCATCGAGTCGTCGTACACCGCGAGCGTGTGGTCGAGATCGAGACCGATCGCCTCGACACCCTCGAGACGGAGCGGCTGCCGGACGCGGATGCAGCGCGGGAGAGTATTCTTCGGTGGACGGTGTTGCATGGTGGGGTGGCCGCTCACGGGCACGAGTGTAACTCGCTGGCAGTAGGGGGGTTCGCATGCGCGGCTCCGTCGCTCCCGGCGCCGGCGTCGGGCGTCTTCGTGCGCACGATTGAACGACGAATCGCCGCGCTCCGCCAGTGAATGTTACGCGATATTTTGCCTTGCATTTTGCAACGTTTGTGACTACGAATTAGATAGAGGGCGAAGCGGCAAACGGGAAACGCCGCTGGGGCTACGATCCACTGGTGACTGGCGCGGAGGCCGTGCCTTCGTGCCGGGCAAGGAGAGCAAATGAGTCACAAGTTCTTCACGGTGGAAGAGGCGAACGCGCTCGTGGGCTTCCTGGAGGTGTCCATAGAGCGGATCCGGAGGAACAAGCAACGGTTCCTCTGGCTCCAGCAGGAGATCTCGATTCTCCGGCTGATCGTCGAATGCGGGGCGAACACGCCCGAAGGCCGGCCGAAGGACGAGCAGGTCAACCCCGACGCCGTCGCCCTGGGGGAAAAACTCCGTCAGTTCGAGGCCGTGCAACGCGAAATTGACAAGGGCAAGGCGGCGATCGCCCACACAGGTTGCATCATTCGAGATGAGGACAAGGGCCTGATAGACTTTTACTCGATCCAAAACAACACCGTGGTTTACCTGTGTTGGAAGAAGGGCGAAGATTCGGTCCGGTACTGGCACTCGATTCACGACGATTTCGAGACGCGACAACCGCTCTTGCGATCACCTTCGGCCTAGAAGGGCCGCGGACACCTTGGTCATCGACGGGACGACGCCGACGCGCGTCGTCTTTTTTGTTTGCTCCGATTCCTGTGCGTGCTCACAACAGCTGGTAGTTCGGCCCGTCACCGCCCTCCGGTGGCGTCCATCGTATGTTGTCTAGCGGGCACTTGATATCGCAGGTCTGACAATGGACGCAGTTGGCGAAATTCACCTGCAATCGTAACTGGCCCCCCTCCTCCTTGATCATTTCGTAAACGCTCGCCGGGCAGAAACGGTTGCACGGGTAACGATATTTTCCCACGCAGGTGTCGTAGCAGACCTTCGTGTCCAGAATCTTCAGGTGGCACGGTTGGTCTTCGTTGTGCATGGTGCCCGAGTTGTAGACGTTCGAAAGCTTGTCCAGGAACTGCACGCCGTCGTACTTGCGCGGTTCCGGAAGGTCGACATTGTCCCCGTGATACTCCTTTACGGTGGCGAAGGTGTAGCGATCCTCCTCGATCCCGCGGTACGACAAGAGATCGCTCCCCCCAGCCACTTGCTGCAAACCGAGGTGAAAGAACGCTTTGGGGATGCCGAGCGAAACCGCCCGGTGGAAGTTCCGGGACTTGTGCATCGACCGGCCGATGTAGCTTTCATGGACGGCCTTCTCGTACGGGGAGAGCGCTTCTTCGGAGAAGTCGTTCTTCTTGAGGGCTTCCAGGATAGTCTCCGCGGCCAGCATGCCCGATTTCATGGCGAGATGGATCCCCTTTAAACGCGCCATGTCGACCAGGCCGCCGGCCTCACCCACCAGCAGCGCCCCGTGTGTGCACAGTTTGGGAACGCACAGATACCCGCCGGCGGTGATCACTTTCGCCCCGTACGCGACGCTCTTTCCGCCTCTGAGGATCCCCGATATCAACCGGTGTTCCTTGAACTGCTGGAGCTGTTCGTGCGGGTTTATGAATGGATCCCTGTAATCGAGCGGCGTCACGAGTCCGATCGAGAGCATCCGGTCGCCCATGTGGTAGACCCAGGTGCCGCCGACGCAGTCCCTTTGGAACGGGTATCCCATGGTGTGAATCACGCGGCCGACATCCCCGAAGCCCGCCGGCATTTCGAACACTTCCTTCACGCCCGTTTCGTACACCTGTGTGGGCTTGCCCGCGTCGAGCTTCCGCGCCGCGATCAGTTGTTTCGAGAGATAGCCCCGCGAGCCGTCGCCGAAGACGGTGACCTTGGCCCGGAGGTCGATGCCGGGCTCGAAGTTGCTCTTCGGCTGGCCGTTCTTGTCCACTCCCTTGTCCCCGGTCCGCACGCCCACGACCGCGGGGCCGTCTTCCAGAATCTCCTTGCCGGCGAAACCGGGGAAGATGTTCACGCCCATGGACTCGACCTGCCCCGCGAGCCACCGTGTGAACTTCGAGAGGGACAGCGTGTAGTTTCCGTGGTTCCGGAACTGGGGGGGTGTGATGGGAAGTCGATAGGCCCGTCGCCGAGTAAGGAAGTAGACGTCCTCCGCCTCGATGAGCTTTTCCAGCGGGCAACCTTTTTGCGCGAAATCGGGGATGAGTTCCTCGAGGGCGATGGGATCGAGAACGGCGCCCGAGAACGAATGGGCGCCGACTTCCTTGCCCTTTTCGATCACGGCGATCATGGGTTCCAGCGCGGTGCCCTCGTTCGTCTGGCGCACGCGTTCGTTGTGCGCGTTGACGAGGCTCTGCAAGTGGTACGCACCCGCCAGCGTTCCAGGTCCGGCGCCTACGAATAGGACGTCGACCTCCAGTGTCTCTCTTTCGGGGCTCATCTCGCCTCCGGCGGTTATGGGTTCGATCGCGACTCACGGATTCGCGCGCGAGTCTATCATACGGAAACCGCACGGGACGGTCAAAATGTTTGCGGCCCGCGCGGGTTGGGACCGACGAACGGTCCCTGGGAATTGCTTGACATTGGGTGCGAGTGGGTTACCTTACAACAAAACGGATGTGACCGCCTTCCGGTGCCGGAGGCGGGCCCTGTAGTGAGGAAGGACTCATATGGCAACGAGGGTTGTCAGCACACCGCTGGTACAGAAGAGCTCCTGGGGAGACCGCATCTACCTGAAGGAAGTGCTGAGGGGGTTGGGTATCACCATCGCCCACTTCGTCACGAACATCGCCAACATCCGGAAGAACGAAGTGGGGTTGACGTACCAGTGGCCGGAGGAACGGAAACCGCTCGCCGAGCGATGGCGAGGGGAACATCGCTTGATGCAGCGTCCCGACGGCACGCCCCGGTGCGTGGCGTGCAATTGCTGCGCGACGGCCTGCCCGGCGGATTGCATCGAGATCGTGGCAGCCGACAGCGGTCATGACAGCGTGGAAAAATACCCGGTCGTTTTCAACATCGACATCCTGCAATGCATTTTTTGCGGCATGTGTGTGGAGGCGTGCCCGTGCGACGCGATCCGCATGGACACGGACAAGTTCACCGAAGCCTGCTACCAAGGCCCGGTGAAGATCCTGGACATCGACTACCTCTTGAACAACCATCCCACGGGAAAGAGCAAGGTCAGCGAGGCGATCTACTGAGCGCGTGTCAGCACGCGTGTAAACGCGCGGATTCGTCGGGGAAGATCTTGCCGGGATTCAGAATGCCGGCGGGGTCGAAAGCCCTCTTGATGCGCCTCATCAGCTCGATCTCCGCTTCGCTCATCGCGAGCGGAAGGTAGTTCCTCTGCACCAGACCGATCCCGTGTTCCCCCGAAATCGTTCCCCCCAAGGAAACGGTGAGCCGGAAGATCTCCCTGATCGCCGCGTCGAGACGGTTGTTCCATTCCTCGTCCGTCATGTCCATCTTGAGAATGTTAACGTGAAGATTGCCGTCGCCGGCGTGGCCGTAGCAAACCGCCCGAATGCCGAAGCGGGCGGCGATTTCCTTGACGCCGACCAGCAGCGGCACCAGGTTGATCCTGGGAACCACTGTGTCCTCTTCCTTGTAGACGGACACCGACTTGACCGCCTCGCCGATCGAGCGCCGCATCGTCCATAGTTCGTTCATTTTGGCCGAGCTATCGGCGAGAAGGACGTCCATGGCCCCTTCCGCGAGCGCCACTTCACAAACGCGCTCGGCGTTCCGTTCGATGACGGACGTGTCGTCGCCGTCCAGCTCGACCATCAGCAGGGCGGCGGCATCACTGTGAGGGATCTTGGTGTCGAGATGCTTCTCGGCGATCTGGATGGCGTCACGTTCGATGAACTCCAGCACGGATGGAACGATGCCGGCGTTCATGATCGCCGGCACCGTGCGCGCGCACGATTCCAGTGCGTCGAACGGGATGAGCAGCATCGTGCGATACGGGGGGAGAGGAATGAGTTTCAGGTGGATCCTGGTGATGACGGCCA
>JBGSIK010000457.1:0-3564 GCA_041742575.1 Candidatus Krumholzibacteriia bacterium | reverse complement strand
GGATCGGCGTTCTCGTTGAGCGTCATTGACGCTGACGTGTGCTGGAGAAAAAGGTGCGCGATCCCGATCCGGTAGTCGCGGATCTCCGGCACCTGGCCCACGATTTCCGATGTGACCAGATGGAATCCGCGCCGTTTAGGTGCGAGACGAATTTCCTTCTGGAACCAGTTCATCAGTGCCCCCTTCCGAGTTCTTATCCCCGAGTGTACCACAACGGCCACCCGGGCGGGGCGGGACGGAACATCCACCGCGGCTCCGCGGCATGGGTGGTTGGTGGCATAGAGGCCCTGCAATGACAAGCGCGCGCAAGCGCGCGTTTGCAAAAGCGGCCACGGTTTCTTCATTATATTCGTGTGTATTCTTCGCGCACCTGCGGAGAAGTGTCTAGCCGGGCGGCGCCACTCACTCTCGGAGAAAACAGCATGTTGAATGACGGCAACGGCCAGATGTGTTCAAGGTGCGTTATGGACACGACGGTTTCCGGCGCTCGATTCGACGAGAACGTCGTTTGCAGCTACTGCAAGATGTACGTCAAGCTGGAGCAAGATTTGCCCTGAATGAAAGCAACCGGCAGAAATTCGACGCGCTGATCGCGGCCATGGAGCGAAGGGGAAGAGCAAACCGTGCGACTGTATCGTTGCTCTGGGCGGGGGGATGGACAGCATATACAGTCTGTATCTCACCAAAAAGTTCGGTTTGAGACCGCTCGCAGTGCATTTCGACAATGGGTGGGTCTCGGAAGCGGCGGACGAAAACATTCGAAAGGTCCTCAAGCTCCTCGACGTCGATCTGAGGACCGTGTCCTGCGATTGGGAAGATCTGAAACACCCGTACGTCGCGGGGCTGAAAGCATCCACGCTGGACGCATGTTTGTGTTGCATGATCGGGATCTTTTCGGCTCTGTACCAGACCGCATACAAGGAAGGGATAAAATACATCATATTGGGGACGTCGTTCAGGACGGAGGATATAGTGCCCCTCAAGTGACGCTGCACCGATGGCAGGTTCCATTCCGTGATGCACCACCTGAGGGTGAAGAAGTTCAATGCGGACAAGAGAAAGGTCGATTTTTCCGCGTTGGTCCGTTCCAAACCAATGACGCGCGAAGCCGCACTGCGCGAGTTGAGCGAGCAACCCTCCGACGACGATCAAGAAGTGAAATACTGCATCGACAAACTGGGGTTATCGGACGAAGAATTCCGGGAAATACTGAAATCGTAGCCCAAGGATTTCACGAACTACGCGAATTACTACTCCTTGTTCAGCCATTTCTGGCTCGTCGTGCGGCTATTGTGCAAGCTTCATATCCTGCCGGAAACAGCGTACGAGAAACACTTCGAGTGCAATTGAGAATGTCGGCTTCGTGGGGAGCGGCGGCGGACCCCACTTCTCTGGATCTTAGTTGACCGTTCGGGTCACGGATGCTATCCTACACTTTTTAAACGATTTAGGACCCGGATTTAGCCCGCCCTGCGGGGGCCGGCCGCGGCCAATCGACGCATCCATGGAAAAACACTTCGATCCCAACACGGCCCGGGCCAAGTGGAACCGGGCTTGGGAGGAGGCTCACCTCTTCACCCCGGACGCGGGCACGGCCGAACGCGAGCCGTTCGTCATCATCCTTCCGCCGCCGAACGTAACCGGCGTACTCCATGTCGGGCACGTCCTGGGCAATACCGTCCAGGACCACCTCGTCCGGTGGAAGCGCATGAAGGGGTACGGCACCCTCTGGATCCCCGGCATGGACCACGCCGGCATTGCCACGCAAAAAGTGGTGGAGGACGCGCTCCTCAAGCAGGGAAAGAAGCGCACGGAGATGACGCGCGAGGAGTTCCTCGAGCACGCCTGGCGGTGGAAGGAGGAGCGGCACGGAGTCATCGTCGAGCAGCTCCGCGATCTCGGATGCGCGCTGGACTGGACTCGGGAGGCGTTCACCCTCGATGAACCGCGGTCGCGCGCGGTGAGAGAGGTGTTCGTCCGCCTCTACGAGAAGGGGCTCGTCTACCGGGGCGATTACATCGTCAACTGGTGTCCGTCCTGCCAGACGGCGATCTCGGATGAAGAAGTGGAGTACAAAGAAAAGCAGTCGCATCTGTGGTGGATCAAGTATCCCACCAGCGACGGCGGGCACCTGGTGGTGGCAACGACGCGCCCGGAGACCATGCTCGGCGACACGGCGGTGGCGATCAATCCGGAAGACGCCGAGAAACAGCACATGCTCGGAAAAACGGCCACGCTTCCCCTGGTCGGACGGTCCATCCCCATCGTGGCGGACGAGGTCGTGGAGAAAGGATTCGGTTCCGGGTACGTGAAGGTCACACCCGCCCACGATCCCAACGATTTCCAGATCGCCCGCCGCCACGATCTCCCCATGGTGGTGGTCATTGATCGCTCGGGCCGCATGACGGCGGAGGCGGGGGAGGAGTATGCCGGTCTCGACCGGTTCGCGTGCCGGAAGAAAGTGGTCGAGGCGTTGGAAGCAGGCGGATACCTGGTCAAGGTCGAGCCATACCAGCACGCCATCGGTCACCATGACCGGTGCGGCACCGTGGTCGAGCCTCTGCTTTCCCGCGAGTGGTTCGTGCGCATGGAACCGCTGGCCGGGCCGGCGATCGAAGCCGTCGAACGCGGAGAGATCACGTTCTATCCCGAGCGGTGGCGCAACGTTTACATGAGCTGGATGCGGAACATCCGGGACTGGTGCATCTCGCGGCAGCTCTGGTGGGGGCGCCGGATCCCGGTGTGGTACTGCCCGGAGGGGCACATGACGGCGGCGCGAACAGATCCGCAAACCTGCGGGACTTGCGGGAGCCGGGCGATACGCCAGGACGAGAACGTTCTCGACACGTGGTTCTCGTCATGGCTCTGGACATTTTCCCCGATGGGATGGCCGGACGAGAACTCCCCGGACCTTGCGCGATACCACCCCACTTCCGCGCTGGTCACCGGGTACGAGATCATTTTTTTCTGGGTGGCGCGCATGATCATGGCCTCGCTCGAGTTCATGCACGAGGTTCCTTTCCGGCACGTCTTTCTCACCGGAATCGTCCGGGACGGCAAGGGGAGAAAGATGAGCAAATCGTTGGGGAACTCGCCCGATCCTCTCGACATCATCGAGCGCTACGGCAGCGACGCATTCCGCTTCACGCTGTCCATGCTGTCGCCGCCGGGAAAAGACGTGCTGTTCGATGAATCGAAGCTCGAGATGGGGCGGAATTTCGTCAACAAGATCTGGCAGGCCTCGCGTCTGGTGATGGCGGCGTGGGAGAAGCGCGAAGCCGATCCGTTCACCACCGCGTCGGGGAGCGGTTCCGCGAGCGCATTCGCGGCGGCCTGGCGGCGGTCATACGGGTCGGAGCTCGCGTTCGAGCCGGACTTCGTCTGGGAGGACCGGTGGATCCTGAGCGCGTTCGACCGGTGCGCCGCCGAAGTCGAGGCGGACTTCACGGCGTGGCGCTTGAACGACGGTACCGCACGCATCTACGAGTTCTTCTGGCACGAGTTCTGTGATTGGTATCTGGAGCTGGCGAAAATCAGGCTCTATCGCGAAGGCGACAGGCGCAC
>JBGSIK010000456.1:0-1593 GCA_041742575.1 Candidatus Krumholzibacteriia bacterium | reverse complement strand
GCGCGTCTGAGCGACGCGGAGCGCTACCTGCGGAACGGCGATTATCAAGAAGCCGAATCCACCCTGACGATCTTGTCGCGGAGAGCTGACGGAGAAGAACTCCACCAATCGCTTTTCCTGCTGGCCGGGCTCAAGTCGTCTGCCTCCGAAGCCAGCGACCTCTACCGTCAGATCGTCGACGGTGATCCTGAGGGTGAATGGTCCAAGCGTGCGCAGCTCGAGCTCTCCAAAATCGCCTACGCGCTGGGAAACTACGGGGAATCGTACCGGCTGCTGCGGGATGGCGGAGCATGTGGAACATCCGAAGAGGCATGCCTCTTCGAGGGACTGTCCGCGATCATGCTGGAGCGATTCGAGGACGCGCGCAAGCCCCTCGAGGCGGTTCACAAGGGAAAACTCACGATGTGGGCGCACATCTCGCTGGCGGAGGTCGAAGCCGGCCTGGACCGGCCGATCGAGGCATGCCGCAGATATCAATCGCTCGCCGGTTCCATGATCAGCCCCACCGCGTTGTACCGCTATGCCGAGTGCCTGGAAAACCGGGGCGAGATGAAAGAGGCGCTGGAGAAATACGACGCCACCGTGAAGCATTTCCGGGACACACCGGAAGCCGTGCTCGCGGCGGAAAAGCTCCAACGGCTGAAATCCGCGACGGAGGCGGCCGTGGAAAAAGAATCGGGGCTGGGGGCGGAGGCGGCGGAAGAGATGCCGGTGCTGACGAGCGGTTTCACCATTCAGTTTGGATCATTCCGTGACCGCGGTAACGCCATAAAGCAAGCGGCCAAGATCAAGCGTGTGTATCCGGGGGTGCGTGTCGACACCGAGCTCGTCAATTACCGCGAGTACCACCGTGTGCGCTTCGGTTACTTCAAGACACGCGCGGAAGCCCAGGCCAAAGCGCAGGAGATCTCGCGCGAAATCAACGAAGAGTACACCATCATGACCCTGCCGTGACGAAACCATGACCGATCTCACACCGTTGATGTCGCAGTACCGGGAGATCAAGTCCAAGTACGGCGACTGCATCCTGCTCTTCCGGGTCGGCGATTTCTACGAGACGTTCTACGAAGACGCGGTGGAAGTCTCCTCCCTCCTCAACATCGCGCTCACCACGCGGGACAAAAACAAACCCAACCCGGTGCCGCTGGCCGGTGTTCCTTTCCACGCCGCCGAGGTGTACGTCAATCGACTGCTGGCGTCGGGAAGGAAAGTGGCCGTGTGCGAGCAGGTCGAAGATCCCGCGCTCGCGAAGGGGCTGGTCCGGCGCGAGGTGATCGAGGTGCTTACCCCCGGCACGTCCATGAGCAGCCACCTGCTCCGTGACGCGGAGAACAACTACTGCCTCGCGGTTTATGCGGCAGGCGAGCGGGCGGGTGTTGCGCTGATCGACGTGAGCACGGGGGATTTCACCTGCGGCGAAGAGGACGTCGATGCGATTCACCACCTCATCCAAGGCAAGCGTATCCGTGAGCTGGTCTGCCGGGCGGAGGGGGACCGTCGTGTCGTGCGCCGCCTGGTGGAGGCATTCGGTCGGCCGTGCGTGATCGAACTTCCCGAAGAGCGCTTCGAAATCGAGGCCGCGCGCGCCGCCAT
>JBGSIK010000455.1:0-5470 GCA_041742575.1 Candidatus Krumholzibacteriia bacterium | reverse complement strand
CCGCCGATCGGCCTACTTCTCGGCGGCGTGGATTTCGCCAACTTCTTCGTGGTTCTGAAAGGCGGCACCACCCCCGGTCCCTACGCGGCGCTTGCAGACGCGCAGGCAGCGGGGGCCGTGACCATCAATTACGGTCTCTTCATCAACGCCGTGATCAGCTTCCTCATCGTGGCATGGGCGGTTTTCATGCTGGTCCGAAGCATGAACAAGCTGAAACGGAAGGAAGCGGCGCCGGCGGCCGCGCCCACCACCAAGAACTGCGAGTTCTGCCTCTCGGCGATTCCGATCAAGGCCACGCGTTGCCCGCACTGCACGTCGCAGCTCAAAGCGGCGTAGTGCGGTCGCGAGCATAGCGGCCGTTGTTCCGGGCAATCCCGCCGGGTCGATCGTTGACTCGATCGGCCCGGCGGGTTATTATTGCGGGCATATATAAAGCTGTTTTCGATTAATAGTTTATCAACGTCGATAGACGCAACTTTCCAGGAGAGTCGAAAAATGGATTTCTTGAAGGAACTCGGTATCGAAAAGACGAATTCCGGTGCGTGCTCGGGGCCAGGGGCGTGGACGCCAGCCGAGGGCAGGGAGCTGATTGCGTCGGTCAACCCGGCGACGGGCAAGGAAATCGCAAAGGTCGCACAAGCTTCCCCGGAAGACTACGACAAAGTCATGGCGGCGGCGGTCGCTGCGTTCGCGGAGTGGCGCATGGTCCCTGCTCCCAAGCGCGGGCTGGTGGTGCGAGATCTCGGCGAGGCGTTGCGCGCGAAGAAGGAAGCGCTGGGAAAAATGGTGACTTTGGAAATGGGAAAGATCGTGCAGGAGGGAATGGGGGAAGTTCAGGAAATGATCGACATTTGCGATTTCAGCCTCGGACTTTCGCGCCAGTTGTACGGGCTCACGATGCACTCGGAAAGGCCCCGGCACCGGATGTACGAGCAGTATCACCCGCTCGGCGTTGTCGGCGTCATTTCGGCGTTCAACTTTCCGGTGGCGGTGTGGGCCTGGAATTCGGCGCTGGCGGCTGTGTGCGGAGACGTCGTGTTGTGGAAGCCGTCATCCGAGACCCCGCTCACGGCCATCGCGGTGCAGAATATCTGCAATGATGTGATGAAAGCGCATAAGCTCTCCGGCATTTTCAACCTCGTCGTCGGCCGGGGTTCCGTTATCGGCGAGCGCCTCATCCAGGACCGGCGCATACCGCTCGTATCCGCCACCGGTTCATGCGAGATGGGGTATCGCATCGGGAAAACCGTGGGCGAACGCCTCGGGAGGACCATACTCGAGCTCGGCGGCAACAACGCCATCATCGTGGACGAGACCGCCGATGTGGAAATGGGCGTTCGCGCGGTCATGTTTGGAGCCGTGGGGACCGCCGGTCAGCGTTGCACAAGCACGCGGCGGGTATTCCTGCACGAGAAGATCGCGAAGGCGTTTACGGAACGGCTCGTCAAGGCTTACGGACAGGTTCGTATTGGAGATCCGCTGGAAGAGAGCACGCTCATGGGGCCGCTGGTCAACGAGGCCGCCGTCGAAGCCATGATGGCGGCTCTGGAGACCGTCAAGAAATCGCACGGCGAGATCCTCCACGGCGGGCGGCGAATCGACCGTCCTGGTTTCTTCGTGGAACCCACGATTGTCAAAGCGCAACACCAGTGGCCGATCGTCCACGAGGAAACGTTTGCGCCCATTCTCTATCTCATCGAGTACCGGAATCTCGACGACGCCATCGCCTGGCACAACGAAGTGCCGCAAGGCCTGTCGTCGGCGATCTTCACCACCAACCTGTTGCACGCGGAGCGATTCCTGTCCCACGAGGGATCGGATTGCGGCATTGCGAACGTGAACATCGGCACCTCCGGCGCCGAGATCGGCGGCGCGTTCGGCGGGGAGAAGGAGACCGGCGGCGGGCGCGAGTCGGGCTCCGACGCGTGGAAAGCGTACATGCGTCGGCAGACCAACACCATCAACTGGTCGAAGGATCTGCCGCTCGCCCAGGGGATCAAGTTCGAGTAACGCGCGGGCGCGCGACCCTGCGAAGCGGAACGGGACCGGGCCTGGGGGGGTCACGATGCGACACCACGAACTGTTTCATCGTTGTCCGCAGAATCCTATTCTGACGGTCGAGGATTGGCCGTACCCGGCCAATTCCGTGTTCAATGCCGCGGCGGTGCAGGTGGATGGGCGAACGCTGCTCCTCGTCCGCGTGGAAGACTTCAGAGGCATCTCGCATTTCACGATCGCCCGGAGCGCGGACGGGATCCGCAACTGGGAAATCGAGCCGAAGCCGGCGTTCTTTCCCGAGCCCGATTCCCACCCGGAAGAGATCTGGGGCGTGGAGGATCCGCGCATCACCCGGCTGGACGAAGCGAAGAAGTGGGTCATCGCATTTACGGCGTTTTCCGAGGGAGGACCGTTGGTGTCGCTCGCGGCGACGTACGACTTCCGCGAGTTCCAGCGGTTGGGACCTGTGATGCCGCCGGAAGACAAGGACGCGGCGCTCTTTCCCGTGCGCTTCGGCGGGCGTTGGGCGATGATCCACCGCCCGATCTCGACGTTCGTCCGTTTGGGCGCGCATATCTGGCTGTCGTTTTCTCCCGATCTCAAACACTGGGGCGATCACAAACCGATCGTCATGGCCCGCCGCGGGAGCTGGTGGGATGCGAACAAGATCGGACTATCGGCGCCGCCCCTGCAGACTCCGGAAGGCTGGTTGATGCTTTATCACGGCGTGAGAACGACGGCTTCCGGTTCGATCTATCGCCTCGGCCTCGCGTTGCTCGACCTGGAGAACCCGACGCGGCTCACGCACCGTACCGACGAGTGGGTGTTCGGGCCCAAGGCCCCGTACGAACGCGAGGGCGATGTGGACGACGTGGTCTTTCCATGCGGGTGGGTGCGCGACGACGACAACATCCGCATGTACTACGGGGCGGCGGATTTCTCGATCGCGATGGCGACGGCGAGTCTCAGCGACCTGCTCGATTTCGTCCGGAAATGCCCGGTGCGGTAGCGGCGACGTCGGGAGCGTTCGGTGTTGCTCACGACCTGGGCAATGTCACGGCGCCCCGTTACCACACACAGCGGTTGCCCTCGTCGATGGCAAGAGGTAGAATCTTCGGGTTTCCTCGCGAGGTTTCGTGGCAAGATATCGACAGTGGAAGGAGTCATCGATGTCGAGGAGAATGTTGCTCATGGTCATCGTGATCGCAATTTCCCTGGTCTCGTGTGCGAAGCGGGACAATCCGCTGCTCAACGAGTATGATACGCCGTTCGAAGTCCCCCCGTTCGATCGCATCAAGGTGGAGCACTACCTGCCTGCGTTCGAGGAGGGAATCAAGCAGCATAGGGCGCAAATCGCGGCGATTACCAGCGAGTCGCAGGCGCCGACCTTTGCGAACACGGTCGAAGCGCTGGAGCGGAGCGGGGCGCTGCTCAGCCGTGTCAGCGATGTCTTTTTCGGGCTCAATTCCGCCAACACCAGCGACGAGATGCAGGAAGCGGCGAAGCAGATCGCGCCCATGCTCTCCAAGCATGCGGACGCTATCCTGCTCGACGCCAAGCTGTTCGAGAGGGTGAAGGCGGTTTACGAAAAGCGCGAGGAGTCGATCCTCACGCCGGAACAGCGTACCCTCCTCGAGGAAATTTACAAGGACTTCGTCCGGGGCGGGGCGAACCTGGATGCGGCGCACAAAGAAGCGCTCACGAAGATCAATGAGGAGCTCTCGGTGCTCACGTTGCAGTTTGGTGAAAACGTGCTCAAGGAGGACAACCGGTTCGAGTTGGTGATCGACAACCAGGAGGACCTGGCCGGTCTGCCCGAAAACGTGATTGCAGCGGCCGCGGAGACCGCGAACGAACGCGAACACGCCGGCAAGTGGGTCTTCACGCTGCACAGGCCCAGCATGATCCCGTTGCTCCAGTACTCGCAGAAGCGCGATCTGCGCGAGAAGATATTCAAAGCCTACGTCGAACGCGGGAACCACAACGACGAATGCGACAACAAGCAGGCGCTCACGCGAATCGTGGAGCTGCGGCAGGAACGGGCCAAGTTGCTCGGATACAGCACGCACGCCACCTTCGTCCTCGAGGAATGCATGGCCAAAGAGCCGGGCGCGGTCTACGCGCTCCTGGATCAGCTGTGGACGCCGGCTCTGGCGATGGCGAAGAAGGAAGCGGGCGAGCTGCAGGCCATGATCAACCAGGAGGGGAAGGACTTCCGGCTCGAGCCGTGGGACTGGTGGTACTACGCGGAGAAGGTGAAGAAGGCGAAGTACGATCTCGACGAGGAGATGCTGCGCCCGTACTTCAAGCTGGAGAACGTCCGCAAGGGCGCGTTCGATCTGGCCACGAGACTCTACGGCATCACGTTCGAGGAGCGGCCCGACGTTCCCAAGTATCACGAGGACGTGACCGTGTTCGAGGTGAAAGAGGCGGATGGGTCCCACGTCGGTGTCCTGTACGTGGACTATTTCCCGAGGGCGAGCAAACGAGGCGGGGCGTGGATGGGGGCCTACCGCGATCAGTCGCGGATCGAGGGAAAGCGCGTGGCCCCGGTGATCTGCAACGTGGGCAACTTCTCGAAGCCCACCGCCGACAAGCCGTCGCTCCTGAGCGTGGATGAAGTGACCACGCTCTTCCACGAGTTCGGGCACGGGCTCCACGGGCTGCTCTCCAATTGCACGTACGAGAAGCTCTCGGGCACGGAAGTGGCGACGGATTTCGTGGAGCTGCCGTCGCAAATCATGGAGAACTGGGCGATGGAGCCGTCGGTGTTGAAGGAGTACGCGCGGCACTACGAGACGGGCGAGCCGATTCCGGACGATCTCATCGACAAGATGACGAAGTCGAAGCACTTCAATCAGGGGTTCGCCACCACGGAATATCTGGCGGCGTCGTATCTCGACATGGACTGGCACCAGCTGGCCGAGCCGAAGGGCGTCGATCCCATCCAGTTCGAGAACGACGCCATGAAACGAATCGGCATGATACCTGAGATCGTGGTTCGCTATCGCAGCCCCTACTTCCGCCACGTGTTCTCGGGAGGCTATGCGGCCGGGTACTACAGCTACGTTTGGGCCGAGGTGCTGGACGCCGACGCTTTCCAGGCGTTCAAGGAGACCGGGGACCTCTTCCACGCCGCGACGGCGAAGTCTTTCCGCGAGAACATCCTGGCCGCCGGCGGCACCGAAGATCCGATGACGCTCTACGTGCGGTTCCGCGGGAAGAAACCGGATATAGAACCGCTGCTGGAGCGCCGGGGGCTCAAGTAGCGGCACGGCAGCGCGGCTGAGACTTCTGCGGCTGACGGGGGAGGAGTGCCTAACCGCATGATGGCGCCGCGGGTCCTGTCGCCGATTATCCGACGCGCAGCTTATCTGTAGCGCTTCGGACGCTACGCAGCCCCCGCCGTGCTCGAAGCTGCGCGCGGCGGGGCTGCTTGCGTCAGACGCGCTATGAGCTCCGCGCGTCTGGG
>JBGSIK010000454.1:0-3241 GCA_041742575.1 Candidatus Krumholzibacteriia bacterium | reverse complement strand
GTCCCATTTTCGTGAACGACACCTGGCACGTGTTGGAGTCGGTCTTCATCATGGAGCGGAACGGCAAGTTCCACATGTTCTTCACCGAGGAGACGGTGGACGGTACCAGCCACATGACCTCCAATACGTTCCCGACCGGTTGGGACATCAGCACCAGGCGCATCATAGACAACGGCCACGCGGCGCAAGTCACCGTTCTGCCGGACGGCACGGAGATGTTCTCACGTCATGCCATCTACAACAACTATTACGGCGTCACGGTGTACAATCTGCGTTTCGACAAGCTCACGTGGGTCGGAGACATCCCGGCCGCGTCCAGGCCCTGGGCGCTGGCCGACGATTGGACGCTCGTATCCGGCAACGCCTTCGGCTACCAGCCGACCTTCTGGAACAACCCGGCGGCACGCGGCGATACCATCACGACCAACCACGAGGGCAACTGCTGGCTCGGGACATACGAGCGTTATACGGGGCCCATGGGCTTCGGCTACCCGGGGGCTTACCAGGGCGACAGCCGCACGGGGATTCTGCGGTCGCGGCAGTTCACCATCACCGGCAATTCGATCAACCTCCTGGTGGGCGGAGGAAACAACATCAACAACTTGTACGTCGCGCTGGTGAATGCAGAGACGGGACAGGTATTGCATAAGGAAACAGGAAAGCAGACCGATGCCATGGATCGGCGCTACTGGGATGTCAGGCCCGACCGTTCAAAAAAAGTTTACGTCGAAATCGCCGATCTTTCGACGGCGGCGTTCGGTCATATCAATTGTGACGACATCGTCGAGTCGGTGGATGTGGTGGGAGACGATGGAGATGACAGCAGCGCGGACGCAGGGCGTAACGACAAGAGCATCAGCGGGGTCCAATCCATCGATGAAAACCGTGGGTCCTCGACTGCCGTCGCGAAACTCGACCAGAACTCACCCAACCCGTTCAATCCCACGACCACGGTCTCGTACGATCTCCCGCGCCGGGGGTATGTCGTGATCGAAGTCTTCGACGTGAATGGCGCCCTGCTCCGGAGGCTCTTCGACGGGATCCAGACGCCCGGGAGCCACCGCGCGACATGGAACGGTCAAGATAGTTCCGGGAACGCGCTGGTCTCCGGCGTGTATTTTTGCCGGCTCATTTTCGAGGGCGCCGTCGTAGACACACGCAAAATGATCCTGCTCAAATAGCCAGCGGGCGGGCGACATAGAGAACATCGCGATGAAACGCCGGGGGCACGTCCCCGGCGTTTGGTTTTTGGGGAAGTCGGCAGTACGGTCGCAGGCCCGGCACATTCCGCTTTACCGTCTCCGCCGATTGGAATAGATTGCGTTTATGGGCAAACGAATCGCCTTGCTGCTTTTTTCCGTGCTGTCTCTCCGTGCCCTACCCAGCACCGCAAGCTCAAGCATCGAGAACCCGACCCGGGAACGATTGGGCGCCCACATCGGGTACGTCGCCTCGATCGGCAGCCTGCACGACAAGTACGGAGACGGATACGACTTCGTGTTCTACTTCACCGAATGCCTGATCCGAACGCTCGATCTGCACATACAGATCGGCGCTACCTATATGGGGGATCTTCTCGATGCCGAACTGGCGGAACGTCTGAGTTTGCTCGAGGGCACGACAACGGAGATTCGCTTCGCCTACCTCAGCCTGGGCCCGCAGTACAGATGGCTCTTGGACGACACCAAGACGCTGCACGGAGCTTTCGGCATGGGGATCTATTCGGTGACCATCCTGCAGGATACGGGGCTCGAGGCTTTCGACATCAGTGACCAGCACTTCGGTATGAACGGCGGCGTCGGATTCCTGTGGCGCCTGACCGAAAACTGGAGCGCCGAGGTGAGTTTGATCGCACACTGGGTCGGGACCGACAGCAACAGCTACCTCTACATCTTCACCGACGGCGGCACCAATCCCTCGCTGTTTTCACTGGGAGTGGGAGCCGCCTTCGACCTGCGCTAGCGCTGCTCGACCGGGGCAGCGTCATCTTCGACCTGCAATCCCTTCGTTGAGTCGGCCGCCGCGATTCTCAATTTCTCCAGCACGCCCCGGGCTTTCCCGTCCGTCGGGACGAGCGCAATATAGCGCTCCATCGCCGCGAGCGCAGGACCGACGCGTTCGATCGCTACATACGCCATTGCCAGGTTCTTGTACGAGTTGGCATAGGCGGGGTCGACCGCGATCGCCTTTTCGAAAGTCCGGATTGCGTCCTCCACCCGTCCCGATTCCGCCAGCGCCGCGCCCAGGTTGTTGTACGCCTTGAGGTAATTGGGATCCATCGCGATCGCCTTCTCGAAGTACGCTATGGCGACGTCGTAACGACGAAGCTCGCTGTAGGTGATGCCGACATTGTTGTAGGCCTCGATCATGAGCGAATCGATCTCGATCGCCTTCTTGTACTCCTCGATCGCCTTCGGCTTCATGTTCACCTGCCTGAGCGTCTGCGCCAGATCGTAGTGGGCCCCGGAAAGACCCGGCTCGAAGTCGAGGGCGCGCGCGTAGTCCTCGATCGCTTTGAACAGATCACCGCCCTCCTTGTGGATGATGGCACGGTGAATGTACCCCTCGAAGTAATTCGGGTAGAGCTCGATCGCGCGGTCGATCTCCCGCAAGGCGGGTTGATATTGCTTCGTCTCGCTCGCCCGGCGCGCCGAGTGGACATGCTCGCGGAATGAGACTTCCTTCTCGGGGAGCGCGAACAACCGCGGCTGCGTGACCGCGACCAGCAGGAGCAAGAGCCCCACGAACACCGCTGCGCTGCGTACCCGGAGGAGGTACCGGGGCGCGACGCCGACCAGTGCATATGCCGCAAACAGGGCCAGGATCGGCGCGATCTGCACGCGGTAACGCGCCGTCACGAAGAAGAGCGTTATCGACAGGGCGTAGGCGAGGACATAGCCGTAAAGCAGCAGACACCGCCGCCCATTCGGCAAAGCGAAGATCATTCCGAGTATGCCGAACGAGACCAGCATCCAGAAATTGACGAACAGAAGCCGGAGCGACGCGTACCGGCTGCGGGCAGAATCGTAGTTCTCGATCTGCGGCATTTCGTAGCCGTTGAAGAACATCACGAACTTCCGCGCCAGCAACTCCATTTCCCGGCCCGGGTGCGCGCGTATGAACGCGAACGCTTTCTCGAACCAGTAGTCGGATACCTCCGACGGCGACATGTCGCGGCCCATCAGCCGCTCGACGTACGAGCGCGTCGTGGCGTCGGTCACGAAATCGGTACCGGGAGGCG
>JBGSIK010000453.1:0-9446 GCA_041742575.1 Candidatus Krumholzibacteriia bacterium | reverse complement strand
CGCCCAGGGGGTGCACCTGGTCAGCATGCATCTGCCACCGATGCAGAAGGTGCTCGGGGTCACGACGATCAACTTGCAGCAGTGGGTGACGATGCTCGCGCTTGCCGCCGGGATGCTCGTGGTGATGGAAATCTTCAAGTTGCTGCGCGGGAGGTTCAGTGAGCGTCCGGAAATGCTTCACAGCGCGTAACCCGGCCCGAGCCGTTCCCCGGCTGCCACACTATCCAACGGAGCTGAAATCGATTCGAGCTCGTTCTCGGCAGAACGCTCAGTGCGGCAGCCATCGAAGGGGCTCAGCGAAGTATCGGTTAGGCCTGAGATGGATCTTGAGGTGGGCGTAATCAAAGATCACATTGAACCGACGAAGGGCATCACTGCCGATGATGGCATCTACCCGGTCCTGTCGGGATCGCACCTCCAATCTGAACCTCCACCAGGTGATCGAATTGAGTCAGGTCAACCTTCGCGGTGTCGTAGAGAAGTATGCCATCGTAGGGCATACCGGTGTCCAGAACGAGGCGGACAGGGCCTGACGACCCAACCGTCACGGGGATAACGGTTGGGTTTCGCGCTAGCTCGATCGGAATTTCCGCCAAGACCTTGTTCTCGGCCATGAGCGGGGACTGACTCAGCGTCAGAACGAACGCAACTGCGAGGGTGCCACTGGCGCTTCTTACTAACGACTCCGATCTCATCGCGCTCTCGTTTCTACACGCTCTCTGGCGGGACTCACCTTCCAGGCTACGACGAGTCCCGCGAGCACCCACGCGGCCAGGTCGTGGATTCCGAGGGCGACCGCATCACCCAAAGAGTACGCGGAGATTCCGAACCTCGCCATGGTACCGAGCAAGGTCGCCACAATCCCGACGACCGCAAAGAAGAGAACCCTCGAGCCGTATCGCGATAGTACTCGGCTCGAGGCGTTCGCGAGCAGCCAGGACCCTGCGAGGGGGGCCAGCAGCGCGATCACCAGCCCGAGGATTATCTCCTGCCCGGCATCATCATGACCGAGTCCGCTGTAGTGGACAGCGAAGATCGGGTCGTCGCCAGGGAAGCGTTGGTTCGGCAGAACCTCGGGATTGCAGACGTATCGGCCCGGCTCGGTTACGTGCTCGCTCAGAAACGCATAGACCGTTCTCTCGTTGGGGAGTTGGCTCATCTCGATGTTGCGCCTGAACCCCAAGAAGCCGTCCGCGACCACGAGCCAGATGATCATTACAAGCGCGCCCAGCAAACCTCCGATCAGTACTCTTCTCAAGGGTCCTCCTCTCAGTGTTCTTCGCGTTCAACCTGGATTATCCAGAGCGTGGCCCGACTCTGTCAGCCCTTGTCCCGTTCATTCTCGTCAGTGTGGCCGTCGTCGTAGATGCCGATGAGCTTGACGACCTTGCCCGATTTGATCCGTTCGAAGGTGAGCCGAAAGTACTCCAGATCATCGAAACGGAAGAGGTCTTCTCCCATGGGCACCATCTCGTATCTGGGGCGACCCTCACGCTGATAGAAGAGAACTCCGTTCTCGATGAAGATGCGACGAGGGCCGTAAGCTCCGACGTACTGTTTCATCTGTTTCTCCGAGAGCTCGACGGGATGGAGCCGGCTTTCCAGGTCCGCTACGCCCCACTTGTAACCGGCAACGACCTGCTCGTCTTTCTCGGTTTCAATGAGCTTGCGCAGGGCGTCCGCGCGCGCGGCGTCGAGCGCCTGCTCCTCGGGGACGGCGATGTGGGGTATCACGCCCACGCCTTCCCATCCCTCGTTGTTCTTGGGATTGTAGGCGCGGCCGTGGGGAACACGAATGCCGATGCGGAAGCCGTCGAAGTCAAACGCGTAGCCTGCGACGGTGTGCCCGCCACCGCCGGTCGTGTCACCCACAATGGTGGCGCGCTCGAGGTTCTTGAGGTCGAAGGTGAACTCCTCGGCGGCCGAGAAAGTGTGATCGCTGGTGAGGACGTAAACCGGCTGTTTGATCATGCGCCTGCCGGGAATGTAGTCGGCGCTGTACGACTGAACCGTTTTTTTCTCGGCACGGATATCCCAGTTGATGAGGTGCGCTGCCTCCTCGAACAAGTAGCCACAGATAAACCGGATCATGGTGGCCGAACCTCCACCGTTGTTTCGGAGGTCGAGGATCAGGGCGTTGCTGTTGGCGAGGAAATTCATGGCCGCGGCAGCAGTCTCGAAGGCTTCGTCACCGTGGGCGAACTGGTCGAATCGTAAATAGCCGATACCGCCCGGAAAGATCTCTACCGACTTGAATCCGTAGTTCCGTGCGCGATCGAGCCGGCGGCGGCGCTCGACATCAGCCGGGTCCTCGTCCTTCTGCGCCTCTACGACCGCAGGATCGAGGGGCGGCATGGCCGCGATCCGGAAGTGGCCGTCGTGGTTGATGGCTTGGGCGTCGTTGTAGAGCCTCTCCGCGAACTCGGCCGGGTCCGTGATGTTGTCGTAGTCGCCGTTGGCGAGGTTCTTCCTCAAGCCGGCGACGATACGCTTGGCCGGCTCTTCGAGAACATACACCGAATCGATCACGGCCGTGATGCTGTCGACGATGGCCGCCCGTGTTGCGGCATCGATCTTCGGCAGGTCTCCGGGCCTGGCGAACTGGGCGCGTGATGCAGGCGCGATCGACAGCAGGGTGAACAGGACGACAAAGGCGGTGAAAGCAACGGTCCTGATGACGCGTTCGGTCGATTTATGAGGCGTCTGTGTGGGCATCGGGCGTTTGGGCGACATGGCGTTGGACCTCCTCGTAGCTCGGATTCGCAGGCGTGTCGAATCCGGCGAGTATCTGTGGTAGCGTTACCGTCGACCGGATTGATAGGGCGCTGAGATGTTGGTATGCACGGTCTTACGTGTTTGTCCCATGAAAGTTGCGATCCAAATTTCGATCGATAAAGCAGTTGTCAGCCCGCGCTCGAGCGTTTCCGGCGCCACCCCGAAAGCAACCCGAAAATGCGACGGGGCGCCGAAAAAGCGTCCCGGCACAACAGCCGTTTCGTGCTCGCCAAGATGACAAGACGCGTGCGCAATCTGTTCCGGACCGGCGCTGTAGCGCCGTCCGATGGCTTCGAAGAGGGGCGGGTAGCCTTCCGGACCGGGGCCGGTGAGCGGGAGATCGCCCATGATCCCAGGGGGGTCCTCGCGAGTGCACGCAATAGGGCTGCTTCCCGAAAGATCGTAGCGCGCCCCCGGACGGTATTTTGCCCATCGCATGTAGGGAGCCGGATTGAAGTCCTCCATCGACGCCTCCTGTCGGCGCACAAAACGTCACCACAAAGTAATGCTTCGGGGTGAAGAGCGGGATGATCGTCTCATCCGATAATCCAACTGGATCAAGAAGCGCTATTTGCGCTTACGTTTCCCGCGAGTTTGGCGCTCCTTGACAACGGGCGCTCTCAAAGCGTAAAATACCGCTTTTGATAATAGTCGGGTTTGACAAGGATTCCCGCATCCCGCTGTGTTATTGAAAGGATCCTTCATGAATACCAAGTCCTACTTCCTCGAGGAAACAGCTTTCGATTCCTTCGTGGAAGGGATGATGAAGGCAGCCGCGCTTTACGCACCCGTTGCCAAGAAGCACTGTTTTGTCTTCGCTCCCATATCGTCCCCGAAGGAAGTCCGGCTGGACTATGACGTGACCATCCTGCCTCCCAAAAAGGTCATTTTTCCCGTCCACCAGGATCTCGTCTCCTTCGGCCAAGGCGGCGGGGCGAGCGCAATCCGGCCGGAGCCCCGGATTCTTTTCGGCGTGCACTTCTACGATATCAAGGCCATCGACATGCTGGACTTGCTCTTCCGGGAAAACAACGAAGACTGGAACTACCTGGCCCAGCGTGAGAACACGACGATCGTGGGTTCGAACATCCAGAGGATTTCCAAACGGGCTTTCTGGGGGACAGTGGGGAAGGGAGTCAAGCCTCGCGGGCATGACGCTTTCATCACGAAACTGCCGAAGGGCTACGCGCTCGAAGTGTTGACTGCGAAGGGCGAGAAGCTTCTCTCGTACGGGAAATTCGAATCGGCCACCGACGCCCAAGTGACAGAAGCCAGGAAAGTCAACGAGGACGTCATGGACAAGTGCCCGGAAAAACTCTCCCACGGATCGCACGAGATCGCGGCCAAAGTTCGCGCGGCCTTCAAGAGCAAACTCTGGGAGGAATTTTCGCGCACCTGTTTCTCCTGCGGAACGTGCAATATCGTGTGTCCTACCTGCTACTGCTTCGACGTCCAGGATTGCTGGAACCTGGACCAGATCTCCGGCCAGCGGACGCGGACCTGGGACGGCTGTCTCCTGGAAGATTTTGCCAAGGTTTCCCTGGGCGCCGGCGCCACGGAGAACTTCCGCGATGCCAGGAGTCAACGCTACCGCCACCGCTTGATGCGCAAGGCGACCTATCTCAATGACAAGTTGGGTGGGCCGGCCTGCGTAGGCTGCGGGCGCTGCTCCGCGCAGTGCGTCCCCGATATCGCCGACCCGGTCCGCATTATTGAAAGCATCATGGAGGGCTAATATGAGCGTATCTATTCGATTCGAAGAGACTACCTATCCGAACATTTTCATGCCCCGGCCGGCCGAGATCGTCCATGCTCGCCAGGACACGGCCATGGAAAAACACTTCACGCTGAAGATGAAAGACGGCGAGCCCATGATCTTCGACCCCGGCCAGATGCTGGAGGTGTCCGTGTTCGGTTTCGGCGAAATCCCCATCGGCTTTGCCAGCTCGCCGACGAGGACTCAATCCTTCGACATCGTTGTCCGGAAGGTCGGCCGTGTGTCAGGAGCAGTGACGGCCTTGGAGCGGGGCCAGACTCTCTACGTCCGCGGACCTTTGGGACACGGCTTCCCGATGGACAAGCTGCGCGGGCAGGACATTCTCGTCGTGGCCGGTGGAATCGGCCTCTGCCCCACGAGAAGCCTGATCCTGTACATCCTGGACAGGCGTTCCGAGTTCAAGAACTTCAGTCTTTTCTTCGGAGTCAAATCGCCCCAGGAGCAGCTCTTCCTCGAGGACCTGGCTCTGTGGCGGAAGAGCGCGGACGTGAAGTTCTACGAGACCGTCGACCGGCCCGACGATAAATGGAAGGGCAACGTCGGTGTCATCACGACTCTCTTCAAGAAAACGCAGATCGACCCGGGCACACGAGTGATCATCTGCGGTCCGCCCATCATGTACAAGTTCGTCATTGCCGAACTCGACGGCATAGGCGTCTCCCGGAACAACATTTACGTGGACCTGGAGCGGCGGATGAAGTGCGGCATCGGCAAGTGCGGCCACTGCCAGATCAACGACGAGTATGTCTGCCTGGACGGTCCCGTCTTCTGCTTCAAAGACATCGAGCATCTCGAGGAGGCATTCAGATGAGCGCCAAACGGAAAGTCAAAGTCGCCTTTTTCGATTTCGCCTGTTGCGAAGGCTGCCAGGTGGAGTTGACCAACCTCAGCGATCCAATCTTCGTGGGGCTGCTGGACCACATCGAATTCGTCGAATTCCGCGAAGTGATGAAGGAGAAGACGACCGAACCGATCGATATCGCATTTGTCGAGGGGTCGTTCACCAGGGAATCCGACCGCGCCCGTCTGGAGGATATTCGCAAGCGCGCTTCCATCGTCATCGCCTACGGCGCCTGCGCCGCGACGGCCGGCATCAACGCCATGAAAAACCACACCACGGACTACAAGGAGTACGTGTACGGCAAAGACGCCGCCATGCCGCATCTGGACAGCCAGAAGGCTCTGCCCATCAGCGCCGCCATCAAGGTCGACTACGCCCTGCATGGCTGCCCCATGGACCGGGCTGAGTTCGTCCGGGTGGTCTCCGACCTGTTGCACGGCAAGCAGCCGTTGATCCCCAACTATCCGGTCTGCGTCGAATGTAAGATGCGGGAGACGGTCTGCCGCTATGAGCTCAACGACCACTGTCTGGGCCTCGTGGCGCGGGCCGGTTGCGGGGCTCCGTGTCCCGCTGACGGCATCCCCTGCGAAGCCTGCCGTGGGTTCTGGGACCACCCTAACGAGGAAGCCATCGAGGAGGTCCTGAAGTCCAAAGGAGGACTTTCGGCAGAGCGAGCCAGAGAGAAAACGCGGATGTTTACCGCCACGATGAGGAGGGACGCGTAATGAGGCAGAATGTCTCCATCAATGTTCATCATCTGACACGCGTCGAGGGCCATGGGAATATCGTCGTCGACGTGAAAAATGGAAAGATCGAGAAAATGCAGTGGCAGGTGCCGGAAGCGCCACGATTTTTCGAGGCCATGATTCGCGGGCGCCATTACAGCGAGGTGGCTCGCATCACCAGCCGGATATGTGGTATCTGCGCGATCGGGCATACACTGGCCTCGGTGAAGGCCACGGAAAACGCCCTCGGGATCGTGGTGACTCCGCAGACAGTCAAGCTGCGGACCATAATCAAACACGCGGAGAACTGCGATTCACACCTTCTTCATATCTATTTTCTCGTGGCGCCCGACCTCTTCGGCGCGCCGTCGGTGTTCCCGCTCGTGCCCACGCACACGGAGGTCGTTGTTCGGGCACTGAGGATGAAACGGTTCGCGCACGAATGGGGCTCCCTCCTTGCCGGCCGCACGACGCACCCCACCCGCGTTATCCCTGGCGGCCTCTCCGAGTACCCCACCGAAGCCGAGCTCAAGAATCTCAAGAAGCGACTGATCGATCTGCAGCCGGACCTGGATGCCACCGTGAAGACGGTGCTTTCGGTGGCCGACAAAGTCCCGTCCTTCGAGCGGCAGACGGAATACATGGCGCTCTCCAGCGACAAGGAGTACGCGGTCTACGACGGGGTTATTCAGACGGTCATGCCCGATGGGAAGAAGCAGCGCTGGCCGGTCGCCGACTACAAGTCCTGCACGAACGAGTACGTCGTGCCCCAATCGACCGCCAAGTACACCAAGAACAAGATGGCTTCGTACATGGCCGGGGCGCTGGCGCGTTTCAACAACAACTACGATCTCCTCCACCCCGAGGCGAAAAAGCTCGCCGAGACCTTGAAGTTCAAGCCTCTCTGCTTCAATCCGTATATGAACAGCGTGGCCCAGCTCGTCGAGGTGGTCCACGGCGTCAAGGACTCGATCCGGCTTCTCGACGAGGTGCTCGGCGCCGGGTATAAGCCCGAGGATCTGGTCAAGCCGAAGAAGTTCGGCCGGGGCCAGGGCGCGGTGGAAGTTCCCAGAGGCATTCTCTTCCATGAATACGGGTATGACGACAAGGGGATGTGCACGGGCGGGAACTGCATCATTCCGACGAACCAGAACCACGGCAACATCCAGCTGGACCTGGAAGCGCTCGTGCCCAAGCTCCTGGCGGCCGAGAAGGACGAGAAGGCGATCGAGCTGGGGTTGGAGATGCTGGTCCGGGCCTATGACCCGTGCATCTCGTGCTCGACCCATTACCTGAAAGTCGAGTTCAAGCGCTGATTCTTCGGGTTGCGGCGGCCGACATCGGGGTTCCCTGAGAGAGATCCTCTGTTCTGATCCCTCAGTCGAGGACGTTCCTTGCGCTACATCATCGGCATCGGCAACTATCGCATGGCTGATGACAGCATCGGACTGCGGATCGTCGAACATATCGTCCAAAGCGGATTGGACAAAGGCTTCGAAGCCGTCGGTATCGCAGATGAAGGGATGCGTCTTCTCTCCTATCTCGAAAACGAGACGGAGAGAATCGTCCTGATTGACGCCGTGGGCTTGGGGCTTGCCGCCGGAGAATATCGCCTCTTTGCACCGAGCGATGTGCGAACGACGAAAATGGCGCAAGGGCTGACGACCCACGAAGGGGACGCCCTCAAGGTCCTCGAGCTCGCCCGAAACCTCGGCTATCCTATTCCACCGCTGACTATACTGGGTATTCAACCCGGGGACTTGGGACCCGGGATGGAGCTGTCGCCGGCGCTCCAGGAGCGGTTCCACACGTATCTCGAGATCGCGCTGGAAGAAGTCCAACGAGACTGAAGGGGGCTGGGAGCGGATATGGTCAGGCGGTGTGTGCCTCTGCCAAGGGAAGAGTCACAACGAAATTTGTACCCTGTCCGACCGTGCTTTGGACTGCGATCTGCCCGCCAAAGCGCACCACCAGTTCCTTGGTGATCGACAACCCCAACCCCGTACCTTCCTTGACCCGGGCTTTGGCGTTCGGCGCTCGATAGAACTCCTCATACAGATGATTGAGCGAATCTTCGGGGATGCCGATTCCCGTGTCCCTCACTTCGACGCGGGCCACGCCGTTCTCGGTGTCGAGAACGACCGAAACGGAACCGCCTTGGGGAGTGTACTTGACGGCGTTCGAAACGAGATTGTTGAAGATGCGGTCAACGCCCTCTGCAGTCGCGATGATGTTGACGGGATCAGCCGTCAGCAAGCGATATTCCAGCACGAGCTGTTTTTCGCTGGCCCCGGTATCGTGCCGCTCGACGACCTGCCTCACGATCTCGTCCAGGCGGACGGGGCCGCGCTGTTCCTTGAGCCTCATTTCGTTCTTGCCCGCCGCGAGGTCGAGCAGATCATCGATCAAAGTCTGCAGGAAATCCGCCCGGCGAAGAGCGCGCTTGACCATGTCTTTCTGACTCTCCGGAAGAGGCCCCGTGTATCCGGCCACCAACGTCCGGAGCAAGCTGCGAATCACGCTCATCGGAGATCGCAGCTCGTGAGTCACCGTCAGGACAAATTTCGATTTCATCTCGTCGAGCTGGCCCAAAGCCCGGTAGGCCATCGCATTCTCGATCGCGATGCTTCCTTCACTCGCCATTGCGGTCAGGAAAGAGGCGTCGGCCTCTGTGAAATGATCCAAGTCGGTGCTGTAGGCGCGGATCAACCCGAGAGGGCCTTTCTTGCCCTTGAGGGGAGCGGATAGCATCGAACGGATGCCTTCGGCCAGGGCGTCGGCAGGATACTGCAAGCGCTCATCGGTGCGAACGTCGGCGATCGCGATGACTTCGTCCGCCAGTACCTGGCGAGCCAGCGGATTCTGCTCCAGGACCAAATCGCCTTTCTTGACGTACGCGTCGCTCAGGCCGTAGACCGCCGCCACGAGCAATTTCGTTCCGGTTTCATCGAGCAGGCGGATCGAGCAGGCGCGCACGTTCATGGCATCCGCCGTGCGCTGGACGATGCGGTCCAAGACCTGCTTGAGCTCGAGGGTCGAGTTGATCTCCTGAGCGCTGTCATAGAGCGTCTGAAGACGGTCGTAGGCGAGTTGCAAGTTGTGACTCAGCTGGAGGGCTTCACCTTCGCGCTGGCGCAATCGGCTGCTGATCGTCGAGGCGAGATAAGCGGAAACGAACAGGGCGCTCACAAAAAAGATCATGACGCCTATGACAGAAAAGGGGCGATCGTAAAGAGACGGGCCCGCGAACATGGAGACGTGCGGCAGCGAGCCCGTATATTCCAGCAAGACCGTGGCTCCGACCAACATCGCCGCCGCGGCGGCGGAA
>JBGSIK010000452.1:0-2765 GCA_041742575.1 Candidatus Krumholzibacteriia bacterium | reverse complement strand
GGTTTGGCGAGACGTGCGATGGGTGGGCGCGGGCGTAGGCCGCCAGCGACTCGGCCAGGAATGTTGGGCGGCCGCAGCCGCCACCCATGAATACCCGGTCGCCCCGGCGGACCAGCGAAAGGGCCTCGTCGACGGGACGGGTCTTTTCGGCATAGAGCTTCTTTATGGTTTTTACGGCCATCGGATCTCCCGGGAATCGAGGTGGCACACGCTATGATGAAGAAGGTTACCGGATTCTTACGGAAGCGTCTTTCCGCACCTGCCCGTGCCGCGGCCACGCGGCCTACGAGAAATTATGCTTGAGGATCATGACGCCGCCGAGGCTTTTCCTGGTGAGTTCAAAGCCGTTTTCCTCGAAGACGTGCAGCATCGGCGTATTTTCCGGGAGCACCTCGGCGGTAAAGCCAAGGAGCCCCTGTTTCCGGGCCAGGTACATCAGGTACTTGAGGAGCTCGGTGCCGATTCCCCGGTTCTGGTATGAGTCCCTCACCAGGAACGCCACTTCCGCGGTCAGCGAGAGCCGGTCGATGACATACTGCCCCATCCCCACGATGACCTCCCTCCCCTCCTGCTGGACGGTGGCCATGATTACCGCCTCCCGCGTGTGGTCGATCACCACGAACTTCTGCAGCTTCTCATGGGGCATGGAGATAAGGTAGATAAAGAAGCGCCGATAGATGCTCGTGTCCGAGAGGTCGTAGAAGAAGTCCTTCAGGAGCGGCTCGTCGCTGATCTTTACCGGGCGGAGGAACAGGTCCAGGCCCTCTTCGGTGGTCCGGTACGTCTCCAGGTGCTCGGGGTACTGCCCCTCCTTGCCGGGGATAAACGCCTGGTCCTTGTAGATCAACGACAAACGCCGCGCATCCTCGATAAGCTTCTGGCGAAAATCAGGGTGCGCCACCGCTATCAGCTCCATCGCCCGCTCCCTGATGTTCTTGCCGTGCAGGTACGCAATCCCCCACTCCGTCACCACGTAATGTATGTCGCCGCGGTTCAGCGTCACCCCCTCACCCTCGCGCAAAAACGGCACGATCCGCGATACCTTGCCGCCCTCCGCCGTCGAGGCCATCGCTAAAATCGTCCGGCCGCCCGGCGATAGGATCGCGCCCCGCATGAAGTCCGCCTGGCCCCCGATACCGCTGTAAAACGTCGTCCCGATCGATTCCGCCGTCGCCTGTCCCGTCAAATCCACCGCCAGCGCGCTGTTGATCGCCACCATGTTCCGGTGCTGCGCTATCACCAAAGGATCGTTCGTGTAGTCTACCGTCCGGAACTCTATCGAGGGATTGTCGTTGATGAAATCGTACGTCTCGCGCTTCCCCATGCAAAACGTCGTCACCGTCTTGCCGCGGTTGATCGTCTTCTTCGAATTGTCGATCACTCCCTTTTGCATCAACTGCGCAATCCCGTCGGAAAATAGCTCCGTGTGCACCCCAAGGTGCTCCTTGTTCTCTAAATTGGCGATGATCGCGTTCGGCAGGCTCCCGTAACCCACCTGGATCGTATCCCCGTCACGCACAATCCGCGCCACGTACCGCCCAACCGCGTGCGCTATCTCGTCGGGCGTCGTGTCCTCGTAGACCAGCAGCTCCTCGTCGTGCAGTATGATATAGTCGATCGCGTCAATGTGCACAAACCCGTCCCCGTGCACCCGCGGCATCCGCGAGTTCACCTGCGCTATCACTGTCGTCGCGTTGGCCACCGCAGACTTCACGATGTCCACGCTCACTCCCAGGCTCACGTACCCGTGCTCGTCCGGCACCGATACCTGCACCAGCGCCACGTCCACCGGTATCATCCGGCGGTCCAACAGCCCCGGTACCTGCGATAAAAATATCGGCGTGTAGTCAGCCGCACCGCGGTTGATCGCACCCCGCGTGTCGTTCCCAATGAAAAACGAGTTGTGCCGAAAATTAGACTTGAACTTGTCGTCCGTGTACGGCGCTACCCCCAGCGTCCAAACCTGGAAAACCTCCGAATCGAACACCGCCTTCGGGTGTGACTCAACAAACTTGATCAACGCACCCACCAGGTACTGCGGCTCCCCGCAACCCGTGCTGATGAATATCCGGTCGCCTCGGTGAATGTTCCCGAATACCTCGTCCTCCGAAACAAACTTCTCGGGGTTGCGCGATCTTAGCTGGTCGATCGTATGTCGGAGGTCGGGTTCCATATCGCCCCTAATCCACGAAGTTGAGCTTCATCTCGTAGACCCCTTCGCTCCCCCGCTTTTCGATATCAAATCCCGTCTTCTCAAACACGTGGATCATGGGCTTATTTTCCACGAGGACCTCGGCCGTGAAGCTTGTCAGCCCGTGCCGTTTGGCCAGATACGTGAGGTACGTAAGAATCTCTGTGCCGATGCCGCGGTTCTGGTACTCGTCTTTGACGATGAAGGCCACCTCCGCGGAGAGCGAAGTCTCCTCGATGATGTACTGCCCCATGCCGACGATGACCTCCTTTTCTTCCTCCATGATCGACGCGAGGATAACGATCTCCTTGGTGTAGTCGATAATGACGTAACTCTGCAATCGCTCGTGCGGCATATCGGGACGCATCGTAAAGAAGCGCCGGTAAATGGTCTTGTCCGAGAGGTCGTAGAAGAAGTCCTTCAGGAGCGGCTCGTCGCTGATCTTGACGGGCCTCAGGAATATCGTGAGCCCCGTGGCCGTGGTCCGGTATATCTCCATGTGTTCGGGGTACTGGCCCTCCTTACCGGGGATGAACGCCTGGTCCTTGTAGATCAACGACAAACGCCGCGCATC
>JBGSIK010000451.1:0-5709 GCA_041742575.1 Candidatus Krumholzibacteriia bacterium | reverse complement strand
GACGGCTCCCGCCACCAAGGTGCCGCCCATCGGGCACAACAGCGTCGAGCTGTGGCGAGCGGCAAGACTTCGCGCCGTTCCGGGCGAGGAGCCGCCGTGGTCCGTGCGACACAACCTGATCAGCATCGCCCAGTACGGACTGCTGATCCCGTTCTTCTTGCTGGGGATGTATCTGTCCTTCCGGAAACGCAACACCGCCGGATTGGTGATGACTGCGGCGATCGGGGGATACTATCTCATCCGAGCGCTGTACGGCGGTTCCGAACGGGCGCGCGGCCTCGTTGAGCCCATGATGATCCTGCTGGCGTTTTACGGGATTGTGAACCTGATTGTGTACATTCGAGCCCGGCGCACGGTCGGCCCCGCAACCTGAGCGAAGCCCGAAGCGTCATCGCTTCGGGAGCACGCCGTTCGGAAGCGGGTCGCACACCTACTCTCTCAAGTCCACTCGCAGGTCCTTGCCGGTCATCTCCCCTGGAATGGGAAGGCCCAAGTAGTTGCACATGGTGGGCGCGATGTCTCTGAGCGCACCGCCCGTGATCAACTCGCCGTGGTAATGCCGGTCAACGAGGATGCACGGAACCAGATTGGTGGTGTGCGCCGTGTGCGGGCCGCCGTTCTCGTAGTCGATCATCATTTCCGAGTTCCCGTGATCGGAGGTGACGATCGCCGCATGACGCTCGAGGTCGAGCTCGGCCACGATCCGCCCCACGCAGGTATCGACTGTTTCCACGGCCTTGATCGCCGCTTCCAGAACCCCGGAATGCCCCACCATGTCGGGATTGGCGAAATTGCACACGATGTAGTCGTGCACGCCGGCATGTATCTCCTTCGTCAACGCGTCGCATACCGCGAACGCGCTCATCTCCGGTTGGAGATCGTAGGTGGCCACTTTCGGTGACGGGATGAGAATCCGCTTCTCCCCCGGGTACTCTTTCTCCACCCCGCCATTGAAGAAGTAGGTCACGTGAGCGTACTTCTCCGTCTCGGCGATCCGGAGCGAGGTCTTGCCGAGGTTCGATGCCACCTCGGCCAGAATGTTTTTGCGTGGCTCCGGCGGAAACGCGTCCGGGAGTCCGAAGGTCGCGTCGTATTGCGTCATGCATACGAAATACACCTTCGGTCGGCGCTCGCGCTCGAAACCATCGAAACCGGACGGCTCGGTAAACGCCCGCGTGATCTGACGCGCGCGGTCGGCGCGGAAATTGAAGAACAACACCGTGTCGCCGTCTTCAATCAGGCCGCTCGGCCGGCCGTCGTCGCCCACGATCACGATCGGCTCCACGAACTCGTCGGTGACGTTCCGCTCATAGGAGCGCGCCATCGCCTCCCGGAAGTCGGTGGTCTTCTCTCCGACGGCGGCGGTGTAGAGGTCGTACGCGCGTTGCGTGCGCTGCCAGCGTTTGTCCCGATCCATGCAGTAATAGCGGCCGACGATGGACGAGAGCCGCCCCGTGCCGATCGCCGCGAACCGCTCCTCGAGCTCCGTGAGATACTTGATCCCGTTGTGCGGCGGGGTGTCCCTGCCGTCCAGGATGGCGTGCACAAACACACGGTCAACGCCCTGCTGCTTGGCCAAGCGGAGCAAGGCGTACAGGTGCTCCTGGTGACTGTGCACACCGCCGTCGGACAGGAGGCCGATCAGATGGAGCGCGCCGTTCCGGCCGCGCTTCACCGCCCCGACCAGCACTTCGTTGCGGAAGAAAGAACCGTCGGCGATGGCGTGATCGATACGGACTATGTCCTGGTGCACGATGCGACCCGCGCCGAGGTTCAAGTGGCCCACCTCGCTGTTCCCCATCTGCCCCTCGGGCAGGCCGACGAACGGTCCCGAGGCGTTGATCAGCGTGTGGGGGTAATCTCTCCACAGCCGGTCGAAGGTCGGAGTCTTGGCCAGTCGTACCGCGTTTCCGTCCATCTCATCCCGCCACCCCCAGCCGTCCATCACCACGAGCAACGGCCGTTTAATCCTTCGGTTCATCCTGGCCCTTTCGTATCTGTTGCCGCACGCGGCGCAGATTCTCCGCGGCCCCGGCATCCCCCGGTTCGAGCTTGAGCGCGAGCTGGTATTCCCGCTCCGCTTTCTCCAGCTCGCCCGTCATCGCGTAGATCGACCCGAGCGTAATGTGCCCGTTGGCATATCCCGGTTCGACCTCGACCGACCGTTCGGCGAAGCGGCGGGCATCTTCCATGTGTCCGGTCCTGATGTAGGTCACCGCCAGGTTGTTCATGGCGTAAAAATCCCTCGGCTGCAGCTCGATCGCTTTGAGCAACGCTTGCTCCGCCTCTTGGTACCTCTCGAGCTTGCCGTAACAGACCGCGATATTGTTGTACGCGCTGTAGAAGTTGGGGCGCATCGCAATGGCCTTGTTATACTCCTCGATCGCCTTGCGGTAATCGCCGCGCTCTTGATACCGCTGCCCCAGGTTGTTGTGCGAGTCGGCATTGTCCGGCGTGAGGTATCCGAGCGCTTCCAGCTTCTTCATGGCCGCCTCCGACGCGGCCGACTCCGGTCGTCCGGGTTCTTCGTCGCGCTCCCGCTCGAGTGTCGCCACCACGATCTCGTTCAAGCCGTCTTCGAGCTCCGGCTCGAGAGCTTCTTTCCACACCCGCCCCGGCATATCGGCCGCTTTCGGCAACCCCTGCAGGGCAAGGACGGTCGGCGTCACATCCAGTATCGACGCGTTGACCAGCAGCCCGCCCCGTTTGATCCCCTTGCCGTAGAGGGCCGCGATGCCGTTCATCCGGTGCCATGCGGCCGCCTCGCCGCCCCAGATTTCCGGGCGGTTCCTGAGCCTCGAGTCGCCGGACTTGAATCCGTGGTCCGAGATCACCATGAGTACCGTCTCGTCGTCCATCCGGTCCATGAACTCGCCCAGGATTTCGTCCTGGATCACGTACGTCTGCTGGATCGCGTCCTTGAATTTCCGATACTCCTCCTCGTTAATCTCGGGCAATCTCGGGGGCGCGTGTAGCATGAACAAATGGCTGATGGCGTCGACCCACTCGAAGTACACGGCCAGCAGATCGGGGCGATCATTCTCCAGGAGGTGGAGGCCTACGTTCCGGAAGGTAAGCGTGGAAGCGTACATCAAAATCAGATTGTTGATCGGATCCTTCGGGTCGAATTCCACGCTCGAGTGGCGGTCGAATTCCTCGCGGTCGATGTGAATGATTCGTTCGCAATCCTCGAACGCCACCGAATTACCGTGCACGATCAGGTTTTCGATCTCTTCGGCGCGATCGGCCGGATAAATGCTTCCGCTAATGTCGCTTTCCCGGTCCTCCGGAGCGAACGCGACATAACCGATCCCGTCCGTGACCATGACGCCGTTGACCTGCTCCGCCGGATCGGTCGCCATCCAGCCCACTACGGCCACACGCCGGCCGTAGTCGCCCAGCGTGTTCCAGAACGCATCGACCTTGCGGTAGTGCCGCGTGACCGGGACTTTCTTCCCGGTTTTTTCATCGACAATGGTGAAGTTCAAGATGCCGTGATCCTCGGGGTACTTGCCCGTCGCCATTGTCGTCCACAGCAACGGGGACAGCATCGGTTCCATCGAGCGCAGCGGGCCCGTAGTCCCCTCCTCGATCAAACGCCGGAAGTTCGGAAGTTCGCCCCTGTCGATGAGCGGGCGCAGGTTGAGCCAATCTCCGCCGTCCACGCCGATGATTATCAGCTTGCGCGGCGGTCGCGACGGCACGTCCGACGCTTCCCACGCGGCCGACACGTCGGCATCCCCCCACATCGGGAGCGCGTACGACGAGACCGTCAGCCCCACGTGCGAGAGCTCCTCGCGAACGCTCGCCGCGACGGCGTCCAGATACCACTGCGGATCGCCGTTTCGCGGGAAGCGGGCCGCCTCCATCTCCGCCGCCGCCTGGATCAAGCGCGCCATCGCGTCGTCGAAGTTCTCGCTGAAACGGCCGTACAGCTCGCGCGAGCTCCCCGCGGGGACCTCGACATCGAACTCGAAAGCGACCGCCACTTCCTCTCCCCCCTCGGTCATCACGGCGGTCGCGCCGGTCGGGGGGTATCGATAGTGCACGACGCCGACCGGATAGACGAGGTACGCGGCCGCGCCCGGCGGAATCAAATGATATCCGCTCCGGTAGAGCGTGAGCTCGCCGGAATGACTGGCGCGCAACGATTCATAGCCTTCCGGCACGCGCTTGAGCGACGTCGCCAGCGTGATGAGCGCGAAAACGAGCACCAGGCCGAGCAGCAGGAACAGAATCCGCTTCATAGGTTACACGGTAGTGGTTCGAGCGTTGAACGTCAAGTTATGTGCGACACACCCAAGGTCTTTGCAGTGGCGGGCCCCGCCGGGTACGGGATATAATCCGACCATGATTCGACCGATCGACGCCGATAACGCGCCCGTCGCGACACTTCCGGCGATTGCCGTCATCGTGCTCAACTGGAACGGCCGGGCGATGACCCTCGACTGTCTGGAGTCCCTCGACCAGGTACGAACAGCGCGCGTTTTGCGCATCGTCGTGGACAACGCCTCCACCGACGGGTCAGTGGAGGAGATCCGGAGCCGGTACGGCAATCGTGTTTCCGTCCTGGTGAACGAGGAGAACCTGGGCTTTTCCCGCGGCAATAACATCGGGATTCGATACGCGCTCGAGCGCGGCGCCCAGTTCGTGCTGCTCCTCAACAACGACACCGTGGTGGCTCCCGACTTCCTCGACCACCTGGTCGCGCCGATGGCCGCAGAGGCGACGGTCGGAATCACGGGGCCGAAGATCTACTATTATACCCCCCGCGATCGCATTTGGTTCGCCGGCGGCGAGATCTTCCTGGCGCGCGGCACCGCACGGCACATCGGCATCCGAGAGCGTGACCACGGCCAGTTCGACCGGCGGCGGGAGGTGGATTACGTCACCGGCTGCGCGCTGATGGCCAGGCGGGAGGTGTTCGACACGATCGGAGCGCTGGACGCATCATACCGGGCCTATTTCGAAGATGCGGATTTCTGCATGCGCGCCAGACGCGCGGGGTTTCGGGTGGAATACGTGCCGGAGGCGAAAGTGTGGCACCGGATCTCGGCCAGCACCGGCGGGCAGATCGGCCGCCGCAAGATGCAGATGAAGTGCCTCAGCAGCTTCAGATTCTTCGGCCGGTATGCGAAACCCTGGCACTGGCTCACCATACCTTTGTTTTTCGCGCTCGATGTGATACGGATAGTCTGCGAGGTTTGTACGGGGAGGATCCGCGACTCCGGTTGACCGCCGGGCAAGGAAAGTGCTTTGAAAGTAGCTATCTTCGGCATTCAGGGACAACTCGGTCGTGATCTCGAAAGCGCTCTGGCGGGGTTCGAGATCATCCCCATGTTGTACGAGCAGGTCGACGTCACGCGCGCCGATCAGGTGGAGGCGGCGGTCGCCGCCGCCCGCCCCCAGTGGATCATCAATTCGGCTGCTATGACCCATGTCGACCGGTGCGAAACGGAGGTGAGCGAGGCGTTCGCGGTGAACGCGCTCGGCGCCCTGCACGTCGCGCGGGCCTCCGCGTCCGTCGGTGCGAGGTTGCTCTTCGTGAGCACCGATTATGTTTTCGACGGCGAGAAGGGCACGCCCTATGTGGAGAACGATCCTCCTCGGCCGATCAACGTATATGGAGTCACGAAACTCGCCGGTGAGTGGTTCGTGCGTCAGGCGTGCTCCGAACACTACATTGTCCGCACCAGTGGTCTCTACGGC
>JBGSIK010000450.1:0-3840 GCA_041742575.1 Candidatus Krumholzibacteriia bacterium | reverse complement strand
CGCGCGAGGACCGGGAGCGGAAAAGCGATGTGCCGTGCCCTTCAACGACACCTCCAAGTTGCTTCCGGGCCGCGCGATCTCCCTGTTGAGATCCTGACACCACAGCATCTGTCGGTCGCGCCGGCAACTCTCCATCTACGCAGCCTTCCGGAGCCCGGGCGGTGCATAGGGGCGGTCGCGCCAGCTCGTTCCCCCGCATGTCTGTGGAGCCCCTGATCCGCTATCTCTATTTGTGAAAGCTGGTTCGCCGCGCCGGTCCGCGTGGCATGCACGTTGCTGCCGGAGGAGTCATTCGCCCGATGGGTCCCCCTCCCAACGCGGGGGACGCCAAGAAAATACGCATCGCGCGGCATCGCTGGCTGGGTGAAGACAACACCAGCCTCTCGATCCCAGGGCAATGTGCTCGCTGCAGCGGAGGGGCGAATCCCTCAGAGGCCCTGCCGTAACCGCCTCGAATCATTCGCCTTGGCACGTCTCGCGCCCCAGGGGACGTGCCCCGCTGTCAGCGTCGCCATACACGGCGGCTTCCGCGGCCGGTCTTTCAGGTCGTTTCCATCGATTTGTTGTTGACGTCGGCCACGAATAGTATAATCATATGTCATTATGCTCTAGGTCTCGTGAAAGGTGCCGTATGCTCTCAAAAACCGTCGTCCACGCTGTCCGCGCCCTGATGGCCCTTGCCGAATCGAACAACGAATTCCGAGGAACCTCGGCCGTGGCCGATGAGACGGATTCGCCTCGCAACTACCTCGGGAAGCTCCTGCAGCAATTGGCGAGGCACGGACTGGTGGAGTCGCAAAAAGGGTTTGGCGGCGGGTTCCGCCTCGCGCGCGATCCCGCCGAAATCTCTCTGTACGACGTGATGGGAGCCATCGAGGACACCGGGCGTTGGTCGGCGTGCATCTTGGGGCGGCAGATGTGTTCGGAATCGAATCCATGTCCCGTTCATGCACAGTGGGCGCCTGTTCGCGAGGCGTACCTCAATGTGCTCCGGAACACCAAAATCACAGACTTGGTCCTGGGCGCGGGAGGGTCAGCGGTTGGGCCGTTTCGCGCCTCCAAGGAACGGTTCGATCAAGGAGGGTAGGCCGATGATGTTTCGAACGATTGCAGCGATGGCTGCGATGGTGCTCGTTCTTCTCGCTTCCGGTTTGGGCTGCGGAGGCAAATCCGAAAACAGCCAGGCCGAAAAGCCGGCCGCGACGGCGCAACCCGGCGCCGGAGCCACTTCGGGTCAAAACCAGGGCGCGTGGCCCGTCACCCAAGTGGACGTCTCCACGTTCACCGAGGACATGGCCACTGAGGGCGCGCGCATTTTCGAGTCGAAATGCACCGCGTGCCACAAACTCGCCGAACGATACGTGGGCCCCGCCCTCGCCGGTGTGACCGAGCGACGCGAGCCGGTGTGGATCATGAACATGATCCTCGGCCCGGACAAGATGGTCCAGCAGGATCCGACCGCCAAACAGTTGTTCGCCGAGTACCTCGCGCCCATGACGAACCAAAACCTGACGGAACCGGAAGCGCGTGCGGTGCTGGCGTACTTGATGGCGCAGGACAAAAAGTGAGTTCGGACCGGAGCGGCGCGCTCGGGGCGCCGCGAGCAGCGGCCGAACGGTGTCTTTGACTCTAGCTCGCACGGAGGTTGTCGCCATGCAGTTCAAAGGATTGAAAATCTGGGGTGCGTTCATCCTCGGCGTCGTTGCGACCGCGCTCTTGCTGTCGCAGTGCACCCGAAAAGAAACGGGAAGGGCGTCTCTCGGCAACAACGCGGAGAAGGTTTACGTCGCACCGGGAGAGTACGACGAGTTCTACGCCTTCTTGTCGGGCGGGTTCAGCGGCCAGGTGTCCGTTTACGGGTTGCCGTCCGGCCGTCTGTTCAAGGTCATCCCGGTTTTCTCCTTGAACCCCGAGAACGCATACGGTTTCGCGGAGGAAACCAAAGCCCTCCTCATGACGTCGCACGGGTTCATCCCTTGGGACGACGCGCATCATCCCGAGCTGTCGCAGACCGACGGCGTCCCCGACGGGCGCTGGCTGTTCATCAACGGCAACAACACCTGCCGCATCGCTCGCTTGGATCTCAAGACATTCGAGACCGATGAGATCCTCGAGATCCCCAACTCGGGCGGCAACCACGCCTCTCCCTTCGTGACCATGAACACCGAATATGCGGTGTCCTCGACCCGCTTCTCGGTGCCCGTGCCCCAGAAGGACACGTCGATCGACACTTACCAGGAGCAATTCAAAGGCGTCGTCACGTTCGTCAAGGTCGATCCCGCCAGCGGGCGCATGAGCGTTGCCTTCCAGATCCTGGTGCCGGGCTACGACTACGATCTCTCCCATTCGGGCAAGGGCCCGTCCCACGGCTGGAGTTTCTTCACCTGCTACAACTCGGAGCAGGCGAACTCGCTGCTGGAGATCAACGCATCCAAACGGGACAAGGACTTCATCGCCGCGGTGAATTGGAAGCTCGCCGAGCAGTTCGTGTCCGAGGGTAAAGCGAAGGACATGCGCACGAGTTACTACCACAACTGGGTGGACCACGACTCGCGCGTGGCCAAGTCCGAGGTCATCGAAACCGTGAAGACGCTGGATCCCAGGGACTGCCCGGGACTCATCTACTACGTGCCCACGCCCAAGTCCCCGCACGGCGTGGACGTCGATCCGACGGGCGAGTACATCGTCGCCGGCGGAAAGCTTGCGACAGTGATCCCCGTGCATTCATTCTCGAAGCTGCTCTCGGCCATACAGGCCAAAGCCTTCGAGGGCGAGATCGAAGGCATCCCCGTCCTCAAGTACGAGGCCGTAATGGCGGGAGAGGTTCAGAATCCGGGCCTGGGCCCGCTGCACACGGAGTTCGACGGGAGGGGTTTCGCGTACACCTCGGCCTTCATCTCATCCGAGGTGGTCAAGTGGAAACTGGGAACGTGGGAAGTGGTGGACCGAATGCCGGTGTACTATTCGATCGGGCATCTTATGATCCCCGGCGGTGATTCCATGAAACCCTGGGGGAAATACGTGGTCGCCCTGAACAAGGTGACCAAGGACCGCTACCTCCCCACCGGCCCCGAGCTCTGCCAGTCGGCGCAGCTGATCGACATCTCGGGCGACAAGATGGAACTGCTGCTGGATTTCCCGACGATAGGAGAACCGCATTACGCGCAGGCCATACCGGCCGACATCCTGTTGCCGAACGTGACCAAGTTCCACTCGCTCGATGGCAACACGAACCCGCACGCGGTCCACGGTGAAAAGGAAGCGCGCGTCGAACGCAAGGGCAACGAAGTGCACGCCTACATAACGACGATACGAACCCACTTCATGCCCGACAACATCGAGGGGATCAAAGTGGGCGACGACGTATATTTCCACGTGACGAACCTGGAGCAGGATTGGGACGTCCCCCACGGCTTCGCGGTGATGGGCGCCGCCAACTCGGAGCTGCTGGTCATGCCGGGCGAGACCCGCACCTTGAGGTGGAAACCGGATCGGGTAGGGGTGTTCCCGTTCTACTGCACGGATTTTTGTTCGGCGCTGCACCAGGAGATGCAGGGGTACGTTCGTGTTTCGCCGCGGGACAGCAAGGTGGAGATCAAGTACAACTCGCGGACGTAGTGTCGCGTCAATGACTACGTTACGGGGCCGTAGCACTGTTACAGTGCAGCCGCTGGGGTCCTGTCACCGATTACCCCCGCCGTGCTCGAGTCTGCGCGCGGCGGGGGGCCCCCATCGGTGCCACCCCTGCGGCTGCACTGTGACCTACCCGAGTCGTGTGGTGGTGGCGGCGCGCGGGTGGCGCCGATGGGGCCCCCAAAGCGAGCGCAGCGTTAGCGAGCA
>JBGSIK010000449.1:0-4162 GCA_041742575.1 Candidatus Krumholzibacteriia bacterium | reverse complement strand
GGCGGATCCGCAGGTCGGCAGGCGCTGCACTACTCATCCCAAGGGCCGGGCTACATCAGTCGAAGATGTGCTCGGTCTGCACGTAGGCCGTGTGGACCGTTTCGACGGCGCTCAGGATCTTCTCCTTGTCATCCGTCTTCGCGATCTTGACCAGATCGGTCACAGCCGCATCGAGCGCGTTCACGGAAACCTTGAAGTCCTTCTCACGGTCGGCCAACCGCTTGGGCAACTCGCATTTCTTGAGCGGCGCGACCTTCTCCTGCATGGCCGCAGCCGCGGCGCGGATCTGCGTAAGGTCATATTCCGGGGCGTAGTAGTGGTAGAGCTTGTAGAGCTCCTGGTGGAAGGCGTCCAGCTCCGGAACCATCGGACGGATCGTCCGCACCAGCCCTTCGAAGCCCGCGTGGAAGGCCTCGGTCTGCTTGAGCATCTCTTCCTCGTTATTCGCGTCCACGGCGGCGTGCAGCTGCTGGAGGGACGCTTTCAGTTTCGCTTTTCCTTCGTCCCAGGCCGCCTGTTTGTCTCTGAGGATTCCCGGCAGCTTGGCTTGGTCCAGCTTCGCGGTGAGCTCGTCCGCCTCGGGCAGGAGCTCCTTGATCATGGCGTAGTCCTTGTTGGGATAGGCGGTGTGCCAGAGCGGGTAGACGACCTCATGGAGGTCCTTGAGCGCCGGCACGGAGGCGGTCGTCTCTTCCGGCATGATCTCCGCCTTCTTGGAGGTCTCCGCCGGGGCGGCCTTGTCAGCCTGCGCGCAAGCCGTGCTTTGGAGAGCGAACAGGAAGCACATGCCGAGGAGTGCCGGCACGATAGCGATGGTGTTTCTCCGGTTCTTCATGAACGATCCTTTCTTACAGGGGAGTGCGTGTTCGATTTCCACAGCTTATAGCATGGGAACAGGGCTTTGGTCAACCGCGGCGTCATGGCGAGGCTCACCGGGGCTCGAGCCGGGGTCAGTGTTGGAGCGGTTCGGCGTGGGCCTCGTCGTGCTTTGCCGTCGGCTCCAGGTGGGTGACGATCTTGGCCGGCATTGGGAGGGCGGCGGCAAGCGCCTTTTCGATTTCGGTCGAAGCCGCATGTGCCCGCACAAGATACGTGCCGGGCTTGAAGAGCAGGTGAAACTCCACCCACACCGTGTTTCCGCTGGTGCGGTACCGGAGCTCGTGGTAGCGGAGGTCCCGCGAGGCGGTTTCCCGATCGAGGACGGCCCTGATGCGCTCCCCCAGGGCGGGATCGCCCTCGTCCATAAGCCCCCCGACGGATTGCCGGACGAGCGTCCCCCCCGACCAGATGACGTTACCCGCGATCGCGATGGCCAGGAGCGGATCGAGCGGAAACCATCCCGTCCACCGAACGAGGAGCAGGCCCGCAACCACCCCGAAGCTGGTCCATGAATCGGTGAGGACATGCTTGCCGTTCGCCACCAGGATGATCGAACTGATCTTCCTTCCGCGCGCGATGAGGTAGCGCCCGAGAATGAGGTTCACGACCGACGCGCACAGAATAACGACGGCGCCCTCGCCCATGTTCTCGAGCTCCACGCCATGCACGAGCCGCATGACGGCCTTATAAATGATGTAGCACGCCGCCACGACGATCAAACCGCCCTCCACGCCCGCGGAGAAAAAGCTGATCTTGTCATGCCCGTAGGGATGGCTGCTGTCGGCGGGCCGTAAACTCAGCCACATGCTGAAGGCGGCAAAGGCGACGGCGAGTATGTGCACGACGGATTCGGCCGCGTCGGAAAGCACCGCGGCCGAGCCGGTGATGGCGAAGGCGTACCACTTCCCGGCGAGCATCACGACTCCGACTATCAGGGAAAGGCGGATGGCGAAGAGGCGGGCTTTGATATCGGATGGAGTCATGGGTTCTCCGGGGCGGTCATTGTACGACTAACGCCGGCGGGGGGCAACGGGCAAGAGCACGGAGCGTTTCTTTTGAAAGGCGACCGGTTGTGCTATCATGGGTCGGTTGGCCGGCGCCGTGCGCCACTTGAGGAAAAAGGACTTGCCTAGGAGGAGGAGGATCGACCGGTGATCGGGCGTAAACTGGCACAGTATCGCATCGTGGAGGAACTCGGTGGGGGCGGCATGGGCGTGGTGTACCGTGCCGAGGACACGAAGCTCCGCCGGGACGTCGCTCTCAAGGTGCTCGCCACGGACCGGTCCATCGGCCAGCGCGAGAAGGAATTGTTCCTCAAAGAGGCCCGCGCGGCGGCGGCGTTGCAGCACCCCAACATTTGTACGGTGTACGACGCCGGGGAAGAGGTCGGGGTGTGGTACATCGCGATGGCGTACATACGGGGGCGAAGCCTCAAGGACCTGGTGGCACAGGGGCGGATACCGGTTGGGAAGGCGATCGACATCGCGATTCGGGTCGCACAGGGGCTACAGGCGGCCCACGGCCGGAACATCGTGCATCGCGACATCAAGAGCGCCAATATCATGGTGGACGAAGATGGCCGCGTGACGATTCTCGATTTCGGCGTCGCGAAGCTCTCCGGACACATCACCCAGACCGGCGAAGGCCGGGTTGTCGGCACCGTCGCCTACATGTCGCCGGAACAGGCGAGCGGGGAGGATGTGGACGTCCGCACCGACATCTGGTCGCTGGGAGTCTGTCTCTACGAGATGCTCTCCGGTGAGTTGCCCTTCAAGGGCGACCATGACTCGGCGGTGATCTACCAGCTCGTGAACCGGGATCCGCCATCGCTCTCCAGCCTGGGGCTCGAAGTGCCGGCGGGGGTGACCCGGGTCGTCACCAAGGCGATGGAGAAAAAACCGACGCATCGCTACCAGAGCGTAAGCGAACTCCTGGCCGATCTCGAGATCGCCCGCGAGGAGCTGGAATCAGGGGCTCCGCCCCGTGAACCGTCGATCGCCGTCATTCCCTTCACCAACATGAGCGCGGATCCGGACCAGAGCTACTTCTGCGACGGCATGGCGGAAGAGATCATCACCAGCTTGAGCAACGTAGAGGGACTGCGGGTCGTTGCGCGCACGTCGTCCTTCGCCTTCCGCGACACGAAGCTCGATATCCGGGAGATCGGCCGGAAGCTCGGCGCCGATACCGTGCTGGAGGGGAGCGTTCAGAAATCCGGCGCGCGGCTGCGCATCACCACCCAGCTCATCAACGTGAGCGACGGATACCACATGTGGGCGGCGCGGTACGACCGCGACCTCGAAGATGTGTTCGCGATCCAGGAGGAGATCGCACACAACATCGTGCGCGCGCTCGAGGTCACACTCACGGAGAGGGAGAAGCGCGCCATCGGGAAAATCCGGACGGCGGACATGAAGGCGTATGACTTCTACGTGAAAGGCCTTCACCATTTCCACGAGATGAACAAGAAGGGTCTGCAGTCCGCCCGGGACCTGTTCACCAGCGCGTTCGTTCTGGATCCGAATTACGCGCTCGCTTATTGCGGCCTGGCGGATTGTTACTCGATGATCTACACCTTCTACGACACCGATCGCGCCGTGGTCGAGAACGCGCTCACGGCGGCGGAGAAAGCGCTCGCTCTGGCGCCGGATCTGGCGGAGGCCCACGCCTCATACGGCCTGGCGTTGTCGTTCCAGGGAAGGTACGACGAGGCCGAGAAAGAGTTTGCGCGGGCGATCGCGATCGCCCCCAAGCTCTTCGAGGCGCACTACTTCTATGCGCGGATGTGTCGCGTTCAGAACAAGCTCGAACGCGCGGCCGAGCTCTTCGAGAAGGCGAGCGAGCTGCGCCCGGAAGACTACCAGGCGCCGATACTGGCCGGGGACACCTACCGCGGGTTGGGCCGCCCGGATGACGTAAAGCGTGCGTTCCGGAAAGGTCTGTCGATCGCGGAGAAACAGCTGGAACTCCACCCGGGCGACGCGCGCGCCTGGTACCTGGGCGCGCACGCGCACTTGGAGCTGGGCGACAGGACCACGGCGCTGCGGTGGAACGCGCAGGCGACGAAGCTGGGCCCCAGAGATCCGGCTACGCTCTACAACGCCGCGTGCCTCTTCGCCGTAATGGACGAGGTGGACGCCTGCTTCGAATGCTTCCATAGAGCCATCGAACACGGGTTCTCGAACCGGCCATGGTTGGAAACCGATCCCGATCTCGCATCCATCCGCAGCGATCCCCGATACCCCGCGCTGCTCGAAAGCATGGCCGTCCCGCGGTGAAGACG
>JBGSIK010000448.1:0-4464 GCA_041742575.1 Candidatus Krumholzibacteriia bacterium | reverse complement strand
TGGCGATGGAGGTTTGCCTGGCACAGGACAACGCCGCGCTCGAGCGTCTGGTGACGGCCCCGAGCTTCGATCGGCAATTGGCTCTGGAGATCGCCCGGCATCAGCCCTGGGGCAACTGGGGTTGGAAGGAGCACTGGGATGTTCTGGAGACCGTCTGGCGGCTCAACCAGAGCCTTTCCGCGGGCAGCAAGATGGTCAGAGTCGTCGGTATGGAGTGGCCTATGGATCTCCAGTCGGTGGGCATGGTGGGACTGGGGAACAATCCGGCCGCCGACTGTCCGCTGTGGGAGAAGCTGCGCGTGTTCCGCGTGATCGCCTCGCTGCCCCACATGGTGGCGCGAGACGCCTTCATGGCCAGGCAGGTAGAGGCGGAGATCATCGAGAAGGGCGAACGGGGCATCGTCTGGGTGGGCAGGAATCATACGCCGGTGGGCAGCCCCCAGGTCGGAGTCGGCCAGAGGACGACGAACCGCATGGGATTCCTGCTGGGCCAGCGGTACGGAGACCGAGTGTTCCAGATCCGGCTGCACGGCCTCGACCTTTCACCCGCTGTCACGGATCCGGGTTACACAGGCGCTGGGCCGCGGATGGCGGAGTTCTTGGAAGGCGTCATGCGGGAACGGCAAAACGCGCCCGTTGGCTTCACCGTGGCCGGGTCCCCTTTCGCCGTCCTCCGCGACTCAGACTCGATCGAGTACCACTTCGAGCCGCGGCTGATGCTGGCCGACGTCGCCGGTGGTTACGTCTTCCTGTGCCCACGCAGCGAGGTGTCGCGGGCCACGTGGCTGGATGGCTACGTCTCCGAGCGCATGTTCGTGGCCAACAAACCGTTCTACGAGGCGCTTGGCCGACAGACTGGGCGTCAGGTGCACAGCGCGGAAGAAGTAAACGCCCTGTTTCGGCCATAGGTCGGCGGGAGGAGGAAACGCGTCTCCTCGTCTGTCGTTGCAGGCGGCGACGGCCACATTTCAGCGGGAGACGACGTGCAGCGGACCCCCAATTCGGGGTGTACCAGCCTCGCTGTGGCGATCGGCGTAACGGGACGGGGTTGGGGACTTCCGCGACCGGGGAAGGCTCGACCAGTCGCCCGTGATCGCACTACCTGCTGCACGACAAGGGGGCAGCGATCTGGGAGGAGCCCTTGAGGCTCGACATCCGTCCGAGCCTCGCTCTAATTCAACGGACCGGTTGACAAGTCTATCAGGCGGTGATAGATATGCGTCAGGCTTGGAAAGCGCGCCGGGGCTGCCGTATGTACAGGCGATCCAAGGCAATCGAGGAACGACTGACCGCGGTGCTGCGACTCATCGGGGAAGGCCAGCATTCCACGCGGACGCTTGCTGACACCCTCGGCGTCTCACGACCGACGGTATCGCGGTGTGTGGCTGCTCTCCGAGAGCGGGGACACCGCATTCGAGCTGTCCGAAACGGGGAGAGTTGGGCGTTCGAGACTACGTCGGAGTCAGAATCAACCGCACAGGCGAGAGGGGAAGCGTGATGACCACAGCCTCCATGCCCGCTTGGGCGCGTGAGTTCGGGATTACGAAACGCCCATCCAGGGGCATCTTCGCCACGAAGGGTGACCTCGACACCGAAGGCGCTGCTCCGCCTCACTCCCACGTGCTACGTCGGGCGTTTGACCTTCTCGACCTGGACGGTGCCCTGTGCGATCCGGCTGCGCCGCTGGTCTACTTCAAGGTGGTCGACCGTATACAGGTGGCCGACGTTCTCGGGCTTCACCGGCGTTTCTGGAATCACGGTGGAGCTCCGATTCTCGTGCTCATTGCCCCGGGCGAAGTCCAGGTGCACTCCGGACTCGCCCGCCCGGCGGACCCGGAGTTGCACACGGGGCATGCCCCGAGCCTGGTCGAGACCATCGACCGAGCGTCGTCGGCTCTGCGGGAGTTTCTGCCCGCCGTTAGTTCGGACGAGTACTTCCGTCGACACACGCGCTCGTTCAATCGCGACGACAGGGTCGATAGGGTGCTCCTCGACAATCTCCAGGCCACGCGCGAGAAACTCTCCGGTATCAGTACGCGCAGGACCACGACGGACGTGTTGGACGCCTTGCTCTGCAGGTTGGTTTTCACGTGTTACCTGTTCGATCGTGAGGTGATTGGAGCCTCTTACCTAGAAAGCATCGGCCTGCGGGGCGTATCGCATCTTCGTGATCTGCTCGGACTCCGCCCCCGATCGGAAGCAAAGCGTGCGCTCTATCACGTGTTCAGCAAACTCGCTGCGGATTTCAACGGTGACCTGTTCAGCGATGATCTTGGTGCTGAAGCCAGTTTCATCTCTATGAAGCACTTTGAAGTGCTTGAGGACTTCTTCCGCGGTACAGACGTTCGAAGCGGACAAGCGTCTTTTTGGCCGTATGACTTCGGCGTAATCCCGATCGAGACCATCAGCGCGATCTACGAGCGTTTTCTGAAGCAGTCCGCGCAAGAGGTGGGCGCATTCTACACGCCTCGCTTCCTGGCGGAAACGGTACTTGACCTTGCGCTGCGTGACCACCCAGCCCTCCTTGGTGGCCGATATCTCGACCCCGCGTGCGGGTCAGGTATCTTCCTGGTGGGCCTATTCAACCGCATGGCCGAGGAATGGCGCCGTGCAAACCCTCGGGCGCGCAACGACCGTCGAGCACGAGAGCTGATGGAGATGCTCCGCTCCAGCCTCTTCGGCGTTGACGTGAATCTGACTGCGTGTCGGATCACCGCGTTCAGCCTCTACCTCGCGTATCTGGATCAACTTTCGCGGCGTGATATCCAGGAGTTGCAGGCAAAGGGGCGGATCTTGCCCTGTCTGGTCAGCCACGCTGCTACGGACGGCGGGCAGTCGCCCTCTGGCAACATCTCGCACCGGGATTTCTTCCAGGAGGATGGTTCGCATCCCGTCGGCGTGGACCTTGTGATCGGCAATCCTCCCTGGGGGAGCCTGGCAAAGGAGGGATCGCCGGCGGCGGCGTGGTGCGCGCGTCACACGTGTCCAATCCCCGATAAGCAGATCGCGACGGCGTTCATGTGGAAAGCGGCCGACCACGTGTCCGAGAGTGGGCGCGTCTGTTTCGTGCTCCCCCACGGCGTGCTCTTCAACCATGGGCCCACGGCGCTGGCGTTCCAAAAAACGTTCCTCACTCAGCACGCATTGGACTGTGTGCTCAACCTCACCGATTACCAGAAGTTCCTCTTCGAAGGAGCCAAGCACCCGGCTCTGGTGCTCAGTTACCGAAAGAACCCGCCGCGCAAAGACCACACGGTGCTGTACTGGGTACCGAAGGCCGACTGGAAAGTGGCCAAGACTGAGGTCATTGAGATTGCGGAACGCGACCGCAGCAGATTGTCCTTTGAGTCGATCCTCCGCGATCTGCGCGGAGCAGACGCGCCGCAGATCTGGAAGCGGGCGGCCTGGGCAAGTGCCCGCGATCGCAGACTATTGGATCGCTTGTCAGAGTTGCCACGTCTCCGAGACCGCGTCTGCCAGGCTCGCACTAGAGATGGGCGCAAGCCTTGGTTGATCGCGGAAGGGTTTCAACCGCTTGGCGAGAGCGACGATCCCGATCGTGCCGTCCTGCTCGACCTTCCTTCTGCTTCGTTCATTGGCGCGACGTCGCCGGGTCTCCACCTGTTCCTCTTGCCCGATGAATGTACTCAGCTTCGCAAGAACCAGATTAAAGTGCGAGCCCGCTCAAACAAGATCGTCGACGTATTCCGCGCCCCGCATGTCTTGGTCGCAAAAGGCTTCGGCAGTATTGCGTTCGCGGATTTCGATGTGTCATTTCAGCACGCCCTGCGGGGCATAACGGGTCCGCGTTCTGATCGCACGCTTCTCTTGTTCCTCGCGGCTTACATGCGGTCCGCCCTAGCACAATACTTCCTGTTTCACACGTCTTCCAATTGGGGTGCTAGTCGACGAGAGGTCCACGTTGAGGAGCTCTTGCGACTCCCGTTTCCGACGCCGGATGCGATGGACGACGCGGGGCGTGCCGGACAGATCGTGGATGATGTATCGCGAATCGTGCTGGCTGCGGCGCGGAAGGCGCAGGTTCCGCTTTCAGACCGGCAGGCCCTCGTGAAAAGCGCCCAGGTGCAGATTGATCCGTTGATCTTTGAGTACTTTGATATCCTGCCTACGGAGCAGGTTCTCGTCGAGGACGCCGTACGAGTGGCAATTCCGAGCTTCCGACCGAACCCCAATTGTGGGTCCGTTCCTGCGATCGAGAACAGCTCAACTCATGAACGGCGCCGTTATAAGGAGAGGCTGTGTGCCACCCTCAACGGATGGGGGCGCGAAGAGTCCCGTGTGGTCGGATCGGTTGTTTCGTCGGACGTAACTCTTCAGCCGTTTGCAGTGGCTGGTGGCGGTAGCGGGGGCAGGTTGCCGGTGGCCAAGTAGGTTCGCAGTGCGGTGGTGATGGTTGTGATCGGATCATGGCCGCGAAGACGGAGGGTTCGGTGGATGCTCATG
>JBGSIK010000447.1:0-2782 GCA_041742575.1 Candidatus Krumholzibacteriia bacterium | reverse complement strand
CCGCCTCGACCGCCAGCCCGGCCAACCGCCCCCCCTGGTCCGACGCCGGAGGCGTATGAATATAGACCTTCTTCCCGATCTTGTAAACCGGCGACGGCAGCGCCCCCCACTCCAAATGCATGGCGGAACAGAAGTTGTCCGTTGTCCGCCGCACGATTTCCGCCGGCGCGACGCCGTGGACATCGGACAACGTTTTCACCACGAACCAGAGCAACGAGGGCTCGTTCCGCCGGCCGCGGAACGGATGGGGGGCGAGGTAGGGGCTATCGGTCTCGAGAACGATGCGTTCGAGCGGGATCGCGCGGAGTATCTCCACGAGCTTCGAGTTCTTGTAGGTCGCCACACCGCCGATCCCGAGGTGAAACCCCAGCTCGGTCACGCGCAGCGCCATCGCGGCGTCTCCGTTGAACGCGTGGAAAATACCGCGGAACTGAATCCGTTCCGACGAGAGTATCTCGAGGGCATCTTCCGCCGCGTCCCGGCAGTGGATCACGACCGGCTTGTCTTTGAGCCGCGAGAGCCGGAGCATGCGCCGGAATACGTCGCGCTGCACGTCGCGGGGCGAATGGTCGTAGTAGTAGTCGAGCCCGACTTCGCCCACGCCGAGGATGCGCGGTCGATCGAGGAGGTCCTTGAGCTCGTTTTCATAGTCGGCGTCATGCTTCGAAGCGTCGTGCGGGTGCGTCCCCACGATGCCGAAAAAGAACGGGTACCTGTCCACGAAAGCAGCCGTCGCGCGCGCCGACTCCCGGTCGTAGCCGACGTTCACGACCGCCGAAACGCCGTCCTCGACCGCGCGAGCAAGTACGTCCTCGAGGTCGCCGGAAAACGCGGCGTGGTCCAGGTGAACGTGTGAATCAATCATAGTGACGGTGCGACAAACCGCGGGGCAGCTCATTCGCCGCCCCCGGTCCCGCTGGAAGCAATGGTCAATCTTTCTCGGGGACCTCGAGCTTCGGGAAAAGCGGCGTCGGTATTCCGACTCGCGTCCAGCCCTGATCTCCGGGCCGTTCGGCCTCCCCAAGCGAAAGACGGGAGACGTCGGCGTCGAGTCCGAGCTGCGCGCGCATCTCACCGGCCTTGACGGGCATGAACGGGACGCACAACACCGAACAGAGGCGAAGCACCTCGAGCAGGGCGCGCAGGCATCGATCCAGCGCGGCGGCATCGCCCCGCTTCGCCAGCTCCCACGGTTTCTGCTCCTCGACGTAGCGGTTGGCGGCCTGGACCGCGCGCCACATCGCCTGCAGCGCGACATCGAAGGTGAGCGCCTCCATGGCGGAGTTGTAGTCGCTCACCACATTGGCGGTGAGCTTCCCGAACTCGCCCCCCGCCGCTCCGTTCCAGGCCGGCACTTCTCCCCCACGATACCTGTTCGTCATCGCCAGTGCGCGCGAGAACAGATTGCCCAGCTCGTTGGCGAGGTCCGCGTTGTAGCGCGCGACGAACAGCTCGACGGTGAAATCACCGTCGCGATCGAACGCGATCTCCCGCAACAGCAGGTAGCGGAGCGCGTCGGCGCCGAAGAAACCAGCCAGGTCACTCGGGTCGACGATGTTGCCGATGGTCTTGCTCATCTTCTCGCCGCGGTTGTACACGAAGCCGTGCCCGAAGACGCTCTCGGGTAACGGGAGGTCGGCCGCCATGAGCATGGCCGGCCATATGAGGCAGTGAAACCGCGTGATGTCCTTGCCGATGACGTGGCAGTCAGCCGGCCAGTACCTGCGGTAGAGTTCGCCGAGGGTCTCGCCGTATCCGAGCGCGGAAATGTAGTTGATGAGCGCATCGAACCAAACGTAGACCACCTGTCCCTGGGCGCCGGGAAGAGGCACGCCCCACGTCTTCCCCGTTCGCGACACGCTCACGTCCTCGAGGCCCTGTTCGATGACTTTCAGTATCTCGTTGCGGCGGGTTTCGGGCCGGATGAACCCAGGGTGCGTCTCGATGTGCTCCCGCAGCCGGGGACCGAACTTCGAGAGCGCGAAGAAGCTGTTCTTCTCCTCGATGTGCTCCGGCTCGGTCCGGTGTCGCGGGCACTTGCCGTCGACGAGGTCCTTCTCGACCACGAACTCCTCACACGACACGCAGTAGAGCCCGCGATACGTGCCCTCGTAAATGAATCCTTTCGACCGGATGGTCGCGAAGAGGTGGGTGACGGCCCGCACGTGCTTGGGATCGGTCGTCCGGATGAACTGATCATAGGAAATGTGGAGATCGCGCCACGTGTTCTCGAACTCCACCGCCATTTCATCGGCGTACGCCGCCGGTTCCTTGCCCTGGCGGCGCGCTTCCTTCTCGACGTTCGTGCTGTGCTCGTCGGTGCCCATTAGGAAATAAGTGTCGTACCCGGCCAGTCGCTTGTAGCGCGCGAGGCAATCGGCACCGATCTTCTCGTATGCGGTGCCGAGGTGCGGGCGCGCGTTGACGTAGTCGATCGCGGTCGTGACGTAGTATTTTTTCAAGGTTGGATTTCCGCGTTAATGGCTGCTGCTGGCCTTCAGGCTGTGGCCCGAGCCGGTCCGCTCGCCTCCCCTTCGGCCCTTCGAACCTCCTGCCGACCGCAAGAATCTAGCACCCGCCCCACCCTCCCGCAAGTTCGGCTTCGGGCGCTGCTCAGCCGCGCGGGTCCTGTCGTAGTTGGGGACGGTCGGCCACACGGGCACTCGCAGGCACGTGGTGGGTAGCAGCACGCGGGTCCTGTCGCCGATTACCCGACATGCGGACGTTGATAGCACGTCGGGCGCTGCGCAGCCCCACGCGTGCTCGCTAACGCTCCGCTCGC
>JBGSIK010000446.1:0-5547 GCA_041742575.1 Candidatus Krumholzibacteriia bacterium | reverse complement strand
ACGAACGCCACTTCCTGGACCTGGTGCAGCGCTTGGGCGAGCCGGTGAGAAATACGGAATTCTATGTTCCGTCGTGGGGGACGAGATGAGCCGAAGGGACAAGATCACCGTTCAGACCTTCCTCGAGATGAAGCGTCGCGGCGAGAAGATCGTGATGCTCACCGCGTACGATTACCAGACGGCGCTGCTCGAGGACCGGGCGGGCGTGGATATGATGCTGGTGGGAGACAGCGTGGGGATGGTGGTGTTGGGTTACGAGAACACCATACCGGTGACGCTGGAGGAGATCGTTCACCATCTCAAGGCGGTGGCGCGGGCCCGCCCCAGAGCACTTCTCGTGGGCGACCTGCCGTTCATGAGCTACCAGGCCGGTGTGGAAGACGCCGTACGCAACGCGGGACGGCTGCTCAAGGAAGGGGGCGCCGAGGCGGTCAAGCTGGAGGGTGGGCGCCGGATGGCCGCAGTCATTCGGGCGATCCTCGACGCCGACATCCCGGTTATGGGGCACCTGGGGCTCACGCCCCAGTCGCTGCACCAGATGGGCGGTTACCGTGTCCAGGGCAAGGATCCCGCCGGTGCGGAGAAGCTGCTGCAGGAAGCGCGGTTGCTCCAGGAGACCGGCTGTTTCAGCATCGTACTGGAGGGGATTCCGTGGCAACTGGCGGAGGAGATCACGCGTTCCGTGTCCATCCCGACCATCGGCATCGGTGCGGGCCCCCACTGCGACGGGCAGGTGCTGGTGGTGAACGATCTTCTCGGGATGACGGAGGGATTCACCCCCAAGTTCGTGAAGCGGTATGCGGAGCTCAACCGCGAGATAGGTCGAGCGTTCGACACATTCATAAGCGAAGTCCGGGAAGGCAAGTTCCCCGACAGCGACCACAGTTATTCGCGGGATTGAGACGAGGGCGGTTGCATTGGAGATCATCACCGACATCCCGGGCATGCGCGCGTTCGTCGCGCGTGAACGGGCAACGGGGAAGCGGATCGTGTTGGTCCCCACCATGGGCGCCCTGCACGAGGGCCACGGGGCGTGCGTAGGCGCCGGCCGGAGGATCGAAGGGAGCGCGTTGGTGGTGTCGGTTTTCGTCAATCCGACGCAGTTCGGCGCAGGAGAGGACCTCGATCGATACCCGCGCCCGTTCGAGGCGGATGTCTCCCGTTGCCGTGAGTGGGATGTGGATGTGGCGTTCGCGCCCGGTGTGGCGGTGATGTACCCTTCGCCGCAGCGGACCTGGGTTGCGGTGGAGGGAGTGACGGAGCCGATGTGCGGGCGGAGTCGCCGTGGTCATTTCCGCGGCGTCGCCACGGTGGTGGCGAAGCTCTTCAACATCATCCAACCGGACGTGGCGATATTCGGCCAGAAGGACGCTCAACAGGCGCTGGTCATCCGCGCCATGGTCGAACAGCTCGACATGCCGGTGGCGATTCGGCTGGTTCCGATCGTCCGCGAGCGCGACGGATTGGCGATGAGTTCGAGAAACCGGAATCTCGACGACACGAATCGTTCGCTGGCGCCCGGGATCTACCGGGCGCTGCGCCGGGGACTGGCGGTGGTCCGGGAAGGCGAGCGGGACCCCTCGTCCGTCGAGCGCGAGGTCGAGAAGGCGCTCGCCGAGGGAGGCATTCGCGACATCGATTACGTTGAAATCCGGAGGACCGAGGACCTTTCGTCGTTGGAACGGTTGGAAGGCGGGGTTATACTGGCGGCGGCGGCCAGGTTGGGAAGCACGAGGCTCATCGACAACATCGTTTTTCGCGTGCACGACAACGGTTCGGTCGCGGAGGAGATGTTGTTCTGACGGTGGTGGCGGGAGCGGCTTCGAAACGGATGACCCGGGGGGAAGCGGACCATGAATCATCTGTACGCGCCGTGGCGATCCAGTTATCTGAAAGCAGGGGGAAGCTCGATGTGCCTGTTCTGCGAGGTGGCGGCGGAGCAAGATGACCGCAAGAACATGGTCGTGGAACGAGCGGCGCACTGGTATATCATTATCAATCGGTTTCCATACACGACCGGACACATCATGGTGGTGTGCAACCGGCACCTGGAACGATTCAGCGAACTCCGTGAGGACGAATCACGGGAGCTCATGGAGCTGTTGGGGCGCGGCGAGCGCGCGCTCGTGAAGGCGTACGCTCCCGAGGGCATCAACGTGGGCGCAAATTTGGGCCGGACCGCCGGGGCGGGAGTCGTCGGGCATCTCCACCTCCATCTGGTGCCCCGGTGGCAGGGCGACACGAATTTCATGTCTACGATCGGGGATACGCGGGTAGTTTCCGAAGGCCTGGATGAGAGTTACGATCGCCTGCGCAGTGCGCTCCGATCGGTGTGAGAGGTCAGAATGGCAAAGTCACGGAGCAGAAGGCGCGGGCCGGGATGGAGACAACGTTTCACGGTCGCTCTGTCGGGGATGGTCCTGGTGCTCTGCGTCGCATCGGTGACGTACAGCTTCATCTACCGGCACCGCGACGGCGCCAAGCCGCGCGCGATCCGGTTCGAGGTCTTGAACGGCACCGGGGAACAGGGGATTGCGCACGAGGCCAAGCGCGGACTCTTCCACCGGGGGATCGACGTGATCTCGGTCGGCAACGCCGACCGTTCCGATTACATCGAGTCGGTGCTGATCGCGCGAAGACCGGGCGTCGAGATCGAACGCCTGGGCGATCTCATCGGGTGCGAAAACGCGATCGTCCAGGAGCAGAAGGGCGCGTTGGCGGACGCGACCCTGATCCTGGGGCAAGATTACCGTTCGTTACACCTCGATTGGACACGGGAATAGAGCTTGTTGGCGGCGAACCGTTCTCTTATTCTTGACCCGCCAAGTCAAAGGAGGTCCGGGTGGCTCCGAGAAGGCGTCCGCTGGCCGTGGTGGCGCTGATCCTGTTCCTCGGGATCGTCGTCGGTACCGTCGTGGGCGAAGCAATCGGTTTGGTACTGCCGAAAGACAAGGTCATCACCAAGGTATTCGTGAACTCGACGGACTTTCACGTCGGACCCGTTCATGTCGACCTGGTCGTTTTCAGCTTCACGCTCGGATTCTCGCTGCGGGTGAATCTAATGAGCGCTATCGGGGTGTTCGTGGTTTCGGTGTTGCTGCGATGGTATTGGTAACTGCGAGGTGAACGGAGATATGGCTCCTTTTGCTCTCATCGGTCCCGTGGGGTGGCCGGAACTCGTCATCATATTCTTCATCGTCCTGATCGTGTTCGGTCCAAGAAAGCTCCCGGAAGTTGCGGAGGCCATGGGCAAGTCGATCCAGAAATTCAAGAAGGCCGCCCGGGACGCGCGCGAAGACGTCGATTCCAGCCTGAAAGACGCGAAAAGAGAAGAAGTGCAGAAGCGGATCGAACGCGCGCAAGAAGACGACAGCACGAAGTGACCCGCCCGCTCTCCTGAGATCTCACCCGGCCGCGCGAAACGTCACGAGGTTCCGCTCCGCGTCAGGAAGTCCCTCCACACGTCGCCGGGTCACAAGGCGCCGCGGAAGTCTTCGATTTTGCTTTCCGTTTTGATTTGCTCCAGCCAGTAGCTGATGTACGCCTGCGTTTTTTCGTCGCGAAGTCGCTGCGCGATCGCGGGAGCGTTCGCCCTGAGCTGTTGTTCGTCCGCCGGCGTCTTGTCGACCAGGCGGACGACGTAGAACGCACCGTGGCTCTCCACCGGCGGCATGACTCCGTCCCTGGGAAGCTTCAACGCGCCGAACGCAACGGCGCTATTGGGCGGCAGGTCATCCACCGGTTCCGCCACCCGGAACGGCTTCGGCTTGCGGATGGTATAGCGATAGTCCTCGGCCGCCTTGGCGAAAGTGGTCTGGCTGGTCTCCAACCTCCGGTGGAACGCTTCCGCTTTCCGCAAGGTCGAGGCCCGGTCCCGTTCGTACGCGAGCTCGGCTATGATGCGGTCGCGGACCGAATCCAGCGGTCTCACATCATCCGGCATGCGTTCCACGACGCGACAAACGTAGTAGTTGCGGTCGTCCGCCATGACCTCGCTCACGGTTCCGCCCTCGTTGTCGAAAGCGAACCGGGAAAGAGCCGGTACGAAACCCAGGCCGGGGATAGGCACATTCTTGCGAAACGGTTCGGTGATCGCCGTGACGAGCCCGTTCTCCTTGGCGGCTGCGGCCAATCCGGTTTCCCCGCCTTCGGCCGCTCGTTTCTGCACTGCCTGCGCGACCGAGAGCAGGGAATCAGTGGTCTGCGAGCTGGGGTTGAGCTCGACGAAGATCTCCTGGATATTGTACTGCTTGACACCGCTTTCAGTCTTCGTGCCCAGGCGCTTGACCAGGTATGCGCCTCCCGGAATGAGAAGCGGCTCGCTCACGCCCCCGTCCGCGAGCTTGTCGACCGCGTCCATCACTTTGGCATCGCGCTGGGCGCGCGTGATGAACCCCGTCTCTCCTTTCACTTCCGCCGTCGGGGCCTGCGAGTAGCTCTTCGCCATGTCGCCGAAGTCCGCCCCGGCATCGATCTGCTGTTTCAAATTGCCGATGGTGTACAACACGTCGGTGACGTCCCGCGATGAAGCCGCAATGGGGATCTGCGCGTATTCGATAACGGCACGTTCTCCCTGGCGGAACTGATCCTTATGATCCGCGTAGTATCGATCGATCTCCTCCTGGGAGGACTGGTAACTTGCCGAGTCCCCGGGGGAAATCGGAAAGGCGACGTACTCGATGGTCATGACCGTGTTCTGCTCCTCGAAGGCGCGCTGCACCTCGTCCGCGCCCACGTGGACCTGCGACATCAGATAGCGGTTCAACTTGATCATCGGGATCCGCTGCCGCGCCAACCCCTCGACGGCGGTCCAGTCGGCGTCGGGGTTGTTGAGCGCGTTCTGGTAGGCGGCGAAGTCGAAGTTGCCGGACTCGTCCAGGAAATACTGCTGGATTTCCGGCGGCGGGGATGTCCGCAAGAACGCCATGACTTCCTCGTCCGTGACCTCGATGCCGAGTTTCTCCACCTGCTGCTCGGTGAGGATCGCCATCACGATATTGTCCCAGGCCTGCTGGCGGATCAACTCTTGCTCCGCGGAAGAGAGGCGATCGGTCTGACTCGATTGCCGCAACTGTGCCGCGATCTGCTCGTAGACGCCCTGGTACTGGGCGTAAGTTATGGAGACCCCGTTCACCTTGCCCAGCACGCCGTACTGCTGAGCGGAGGGCCCATCGCCGGTGCGAAGGTCGAGACCCCACACGGCGAAGATCGTGATCACGAACGAGATTACGACGATCCACAGGATGATCTTCGTGTTCTCGCGCATCTGCTTCATCATAACGTCATCAACTCCCTGAGATCATGAGATGGTATCCGCAAAGTTTTACAGAAGGTGAATTTACCACAGCGACGCGTGTTCGGCAATAGGGAGGAACGGGCGTTGACACCGGAGAAGGGTGGGTGATAGCGTGGCACGGATACATGGGTCCTTCCCTCGACCCGTCGACCGCGACGATATTCCCTTGCCCCGGTGCGCGATTATGGTTCGTCTTCCGACACTGATAGGCACTTCCGGCCCCACGCGCGCCCGGGTGACGGCGGTCATCG
>JBGSIK010000445.1:0-3033 GCA_041742575.1 Candidatus Krumholzibacteriia bacterium | reverse complement strand
GTGGGGTGGCGCCGCGCACCCCCGCGGCGCCTTCTCTTTATTCGGCTTCGGCGTTCTTCCTGGATTTCACGGCGGCGAGTGCCGGCAGGAGTGCTTCGCACATCTCCCCGGCGATGAGGGCGTGACCGTCGGCGTTTGGGTGCAGATCGATGACGGAATTGTGCAACCGCCTCTCCGTGAAGATCTCCGGCGGCAGGGCAAGACAGTTGAAGCCGCTCGCCTCGAGATGATCTCGGTAGAGCCGCAGCACGGTGTTCTTCTCAATCGTCTCTTTCGATCCGTAGAGATAGGGGACCAAAATTGCGCCCGTATCTCGCGACAGTTGAACGATTCCATCCAGGGCCAGTCGCGCATCTTCCCAAGTAGGCGAGGACGCATTCACTTGAGACTCGCCCCGTGTGGCGCTCCGTTTTCTCATGCTGTACTGCAGGTAAGAAAGCAGATAAGACCGTCGGCCGACACCGTGCCAAATTTTCGAGAGGAAGCGCCGGCCGCCGCTCGCTTTCTCGGTGGGAGGTGAGAGGATCTCTCGCGGGACGTCGGTCCGGCCGGTCGGGTGGGGTTCCAGATCGTTTGCCGTGATGACGAGGACGATCACTGCGGGACCAAACTGAATGCCTTCGCTCCGGAGATACTCGTATTCCGCCCTCGTGTTCCACGAACCGACTCCGGCCGGGATCACTTCGACCTCGGGCGCCTCGCGCTCCAGCATACCCTGAAGCTTGATGGGGAAGATCGAACTCTGCGGCGCGCCCCATCCAAAGACCACCGAGTCGCCGATGATGAGAACCCGTATTTTTCCTCGCGTACTCGCGGTATCGATTTCGGGCCCTCGAAAACCGGCCGAGTTGATGGCGACATCTACGCCCTGGAACTTCCCGCGGAAACCGGGCTTGTGAATGTAAGAGTACTCATCGCTGGGCTGCATCGCCGTTGCGAAGTACTTATGCGCCTCGGCGAAATACGACAGCCCGAGGGGATCGAACATCCTCAGGCCTACCTCGATCGCGCAGATGAGAATGATCGTGGGGAGAGCGAGGGCCGCGACCCGCATAATCGTTCTGCGGAATCGCGGCCTTTCGTCGGATGGATGCGAAGTCTCGCGGCCCATTACTGCTGTGCTGCCGCCCCCGGGGGCGGGAAGTGCCCAAGCTGCATTAGCGAGGAGAGATTGTCCCAGGTCACCCACAATTCCGCAATCTTCCCATCGCGAACCCGAAACACGCCGGCGACGTCAATCGTCATTTTCTTGTGCGACGGAGGGAATGGCCCCATCTGACCTTCCTGAGTCCCCTCGTATTTTATCCAGAAAGCGACCATGTCCCCCTCGGCCACGAGAAGATGAGCGGTTTGCCGCGAATCCGGGAATGCCGTTGCGTCGCTCTTCAGATACTCAATGAACTGGTTTCGACTCCGTACATCGACACCCGGCGTTGCCTGGCAGTGCCGGACGAAGTCGTCGGTCACCATCTCCGCAATAACGTCGAATTGTCTCGCGTTCGAAGCTTCCCCGAAGCGACTCACGAGCGCCTTGTTCTCGTTCTCGATCGCTTCGGATCCCCGTGAGCAACTAAACAATCCCAGCACGGAAAGGCCGGCTAGGAGCACGTACAATGCTCGATTCATTTCTCCTCCAACTCTCGCTGACTATCCGCAACACCATGCGCTAGCAGCGAAGACCTCGTATGAGCATCACTCCCGCGTGCTGCCGATCACGCGGTAGACGGCCGCACCCAACAGTCCGCCAACGATCGGCGCCAGCCAGAACAGCCAGAGCTGCGAAATGGCCCAGCCGCCGGCGTAAAGGGCGACTCCCGTGCTGCGCGCGGGATTGACGGAGGTGTTGGTAACTGGAATGCTGATCAAGTGAATCAAGGTCAAACAAAAACCGATGGCCACAGGCGCCAGGCCCTGCGGTGCGCGTTTGTCGGTGGCGCCGAGGATTACGAGCAGGAACATCATGGTCATGACGATCTCCGTGACCAGGGCCGCTCCCAGGGAATAGCCGCCGGGAGAATGGGCGGCGTAGCCGTTCGAGGCAAACCCCGCGGTGACGTCGAAATCCACGCTTCCGCTCGCGATGAAATACAGCACGCCGCCGGCAACGATGCCGCCCAGAACTTGAGCGATGATGTAAGGCAGCAAGTGCTTCGCGGGGAAACGGCCACCGGCCCAGAGGCCGACGGATACGGCCGGGTTGAGATGGCAACCCGATATGTGGCCGATGGCGAAGGCCATCGTGAGCACCGTCAGACCGAAGGCGAGCGCCACTCCCAGAAATCCGATTCCGAGGTCAGGAAACGCAGCAGCCAGGACCGCGCTCCCGCACCCGCCAAGAACCAGCCAGAATGTCCCGAAGAACTCGGCAACGTACATTCTCACGTTTGTCTCCTTTGGTTTGTGGGTTGTGTTTCCCAACGCCCGATATGGGTTACGTGGCGCCGACTCGCCGCCGGGCCGCCGCCATCCCCAACGGGACCGCGACGGCGTTCACGATCAGCTGGAATGCCCACAGCGCCACTACATTGCTGAACGCGGTCACGTACCCCTGGGTGACGAAATGGACCGGCACGAACACTACCGCCGCCCAAACGAGCGCGAGCGCGTATATCCAAAGAGCGTCCTTCGAGCCGCTGGCTTGGAGCCTCCCCGGCGCGACTCGACATGACACGGCCATCCAACCCGAGAATGCGGCGACGCTCAAAGCGGCGGCGACGGGGACCTGTATCGTGATCTGGTCCGCGGGTTTGAGCAGGTGATACGCCGCGAAACCGGCGAGAATCGCCGCGATATTGATGAAAGCCAGAACGGCCGAATGAAGCGCTCTGGGCATCGCACCCCTCTAAAATCACACGGTTATGACGCTTTTTTCCCCGCTCCGCGAATGAGGCCGATGATCGCCATCAGCACGCCGCCGCCCACACCACCACCGAGGATGCTGGACACGATGGAGCCGATGTCGAGGCCGGCCCCGGCTTCGCCCAATCCGCCTACGCCCAGCAGTGAGAGAATCTGGCCGCCGAGTCCGCCGCC
>JBGSIK010000444.1:0-3574 GCA_041742575.1 Candidatus Krumholzibacteriia bacterium | reverse complement strand
GGCCAGCAGCAGGCCGGAAAAAATACGGGCGGCGAAAGCGGAGGTCGAGCGACTGCAGTCCTCGCACGAGTTCTATTGCGAGCAGGTCGCGAGGACACGGATCGTATCGCCCATCAGAGGGATCGTCTCCACGCATCTTCTGAAGGAGAAGGTGGGGGAGTTCGTCGAAGCCGGGGATGAGATATGCGAGATCGTGGATTGCCAGACGATGCTGCTCGAAATCCCGGTTTCAGAAAAAGATGTCACGGACGTCAGAGTCGGGCAGCGGGTCAAGTTCCGCGCCCGCTCGATCCCCAAAATCGCGTTTCACGGGCGTGTCTCGGCGATCGCGCCCATCGCGGGAAAGAACACGGACCGCACGGTCGTGATCGTCACGAGCCGTGTGGAGAACCCCGAGCTTGTACTGAGATCGGGAATGACGGGGAACGCCAAGATTTATTGCGGCAAGCGGAGAATCATCGACCTTTGGACGCGGAAAGTGATCCGGTTCGTACGGGTCGAATTCTGGTGGTGACAAAGAATATTTACACTCGGGCGCCTCGGGCGGGGCGATTCCGACTGGTTCATAACATGGTGGCTGTTATCCACAAGAAAAAACCGTCTGCGCTTGACACCCGGAGGGAACCTGGGTTTCCTCAAGGGGGGAGCGAGCGTCCGCCGCTCATTTGGCCGCTCGAACTTTTGCTTTGAGATTCGCGGGGTGTGGCATGCAGCTCAGAGGGTACGTTGTTCGACCGCTGACCTTCGTTGGGAAAGAAGGTCACGTTTGTCGTGCGCCGCGTGACCTGCGCGGCAGCCCACGTTAAAAGGAGGTGAACCGAATGAAAGAAGAAATCCTGAAGGCCTTGAAGGATGAGGAACTGAAGCGCAAGCTTCTCCAGGAGCGTGAGCTCGAAGTTGAGGAGCTCGAAGAGCGTGTTGCGACGAGACCGTTCTGTTTCATGCCGGTACCCTGATCTCTGAGCAGTTAACGTAGCGATTTTGACATCATGCCTGCCACACCCTTGCGAATCCCCTAGGGGCGGGGTCGTGCCATGAGTTGTACACCGCAAAAAATCTCGTTCATGTTCGAAGTCGCGGAGCGGTGCAATCAACGATGCACGTTCTGTTACAACGCATGGAGACCGGAGGGCGCCCCGGGGAAGAAACAGCTTTCGACCGCGCAAGCCCTCAAGGTGATCGAGAGAGTGATTGATGAGTCTCCCTGCCACAGCATAGCGCTCTCCGGAGGAGAGCCGCTGCTTCGAAAAGGCATATTCGATCTCATCTCCTTCATTAAGAAAAAAGGAAAGAAAGCCTGCCTGGTTACGAACGGGCTTTTGCTTTCGAAAGAGAACATCAACAGGTGCCTCTCCGCCGGTGTGGACGCGTTTCAAATCACGCTCCTGAGCCATCAGGCCGAGCGCCACAATCACATGACGGGTGTGAACGGTTTCGAGGGAGTTTTCGACGCGATTCACGGCGTCAAAAGGGCTGGTGGAAAGGTCCAGGTGTCCTTCGTGGCTCTCGCGGGGAATATCGAAGATTTCAGGGGCGTCCTCGAGTTGTCTGTGCTCGTCGGCGTGGACAGCGTTTCGTTCGGGAGGTTCCTCCCGGGCGGCATGGGGATGGCGGGTTGGCAGGAGCTGTTGCCGACCCCGGAGGCGATCGAGCGCGCTCTGGAAACGGCCGAGGAGTTCGGCCGGAAGTACCGCGTTGCGATCTCGGTGACGAACCCCCTCCCGCCTTGCCTTCACGATATTTCGAAGTACAGGCACGTGAGATTCGGGTTCTGTGGCATCGGGCGAGAGGACCATGCCTTACTGGCAATCGATCCGGAGGGGAATCTCAAAGTGTGCAGCCACTCGCCGGTCGTCCTCGGGAATCTCCTCGAGAAATCATTCGCTGAAATCATCGAGAATCCTTTTGTCGAAGAGTTCGACCGCGCCGTCCCGGAGTTCTGTCGTGACTGCGCGGAGTTAGCGACGTGTAGGGGAGGGTGCCGGTCTTCGGCCCACGTGTGCTACGGATCCGTCGGGTGCCAGGATCCTTATGTCGCGCTCTGGCAGACGCGCGCCCGGAAACCGACGCACGCGCTTACGGAGCAACTCGGTATGCGTTGCGAGGAACTCCCGTGATGGGGAAGGGGGATGCCGGAATGGATGAGACACCGCGCAAGCAGCCGCACCAGTACCTTCTCTACGAAGTCACGAAGAAGTGCCAGAACGAATGCGTCTTCTGCTACAACGTGTGGAAGGAGGACGATCAGTACCCCCAGAGAGAACTCTCGACGCCGGAGTCGCTCGCGCTCATTGACAAAGTGATCGAGGAAACCGGGTGCAAGTTCATCGGGCTTACCGGTGGAGAGCCGCTCCTGAGGAAAGACATCTTCGAAATGGCGGCGAGGATTTCGGCCAAGGGGGTCGTGCCCATTCTCATCAGCAATGGCGCCCTCCTCACCAAGGACACCGTCCGAAAGCTCATCGAAAGCGGCGTCGCCGATTTTGAGGTGTCGATCCACAGTCACGAACGGGAAATCCACGACGAGCTCGTGGGTCGTCACGGAAGCTATGATGAAGCGCTCGACGCCATCTTGAACGTCAAGGAGTTCGGCGGCAACGTGAGCGCGGTGTTCGTGGCCACGAAGCGGAACATCGGGGGGCTCAAGACCTACGTCGAGTTCTGCGCGCTTCTCAAGGTGACCTGGATCCTCTTCAACCGAGTCGCGTGCGGGGGCACATGTCTCGCCGATTTCGCGGCGCTGGCGCCGAGCCCGTCGGAACTGCGCGCGGCGCTCGACGAGGCAGCCCCTCTGGCCGAGAAATACAAGATTGGTTTTGGCGCCGGGGTGCAAATCCAGCCTTGCCTCCTGGATCTTTCGAAATACCCGAACGTGCGCACGAGTTTCTGCCCGCTCAATAACATCGAGGGCGGGCGCACGTATTTCGCGATCGATCCCGGCGGCAATCTGCGGATGTGCAATCGCTCGAGGATCCTGCTGGGGAATTTGCGGGAGGGGTGTTTCGCCGACATCGCCGACAGCGACGAGGTGCGGGAGTTCGGCCGCGCCGTTCCCGAATTCTGTCTAGACTGCGATCTCGCCCGCGTGTGCGCCGGCGGCTGCAAGGCGGACGCCCTCGCGTGCCACGGCACGCTCACCAAGCCGGACCCATACCTCGAGATGTGGAAGGGTGAGGTGAGGAAGAAGAGCGTCGAGGCCCGAGGGGCGTAGCTAGCGGCCCGCAACCTCCCTATACACCTGTTCCGCAGTCCTGCGGTAGACCTCGAGGTCCGTATCGGAGAAGAGCACGAAGCGCACTTCCTTGAGGCCGCCGGGATCGCGTAGCCACGCGAACACCGTACGCAGCGCCACCTCGCTCGCCTTGTCAATTGGATACCCGTACGCCCCCGTACTGATCGAGGGAAACGCGATCGTCTCGAGCCCGTTCTCCCCGGCCAGGCGGCAGGAGTTCCGGTAGGCGTTCGCGAGGAGCTCCGCCTCGCCGCGCGCCCCGCCGCCCCACACCGGTCCCACGGTATGGATCACGTGGCGGGCCGGAAGCCTTCCGCCGGTCGTGATCACGGCCTCGCCGGT
>JBGSIK010000443.1:0-4893 GCA_041742575.1 Candidatus Krumholzibacteriia bacterium | reverse complement strand
CCACCATGAGCACGTGGTGCCCGCCGGCGGCTGCGACGAGCAGGGCCCGTTTGGCCGACTCTTGCCCGCGCACGTCCGCCATGTCGAGGGTTTCGTCCACCCGGTCGCCTCCGTCTGCGGGCGAGCGCGTCTCGTTGCTCGCCTTGTGGAGACACGCCTCTGCGCACACCCGATCTTCTTCGCTCTCGTTGCCGTCGCCATCGGCCCCAGCCCCGGTGGGAGCAGCAAACACGGCGGCAACCTCCGCCAGCCTCCGGCAGCCGAATACCTCCAGCCCCGAGACGATGAGCGACTCCTCGAAATTCCGCTCGGGAACGACGGCGCGCCGGTATCCACGTTCGCGCGCGTGCAGCAGAATGGGAAGCACGCCGGGGACCTTGCGCAGCGACCCGTCGAGCGCAAGCTCACCGAGAAAGATGGTTTCGTGAAAGAGGTCCTCGCCGTCCGGCAGCGAGAGCTGCCCCGATGCGATGAGGATCCCGATCCCTATCGCGAGGTCGTACGCCGAGCCTTCCTTCTTGATGTCGGCCGGCGCGAGATTCACCGTGATCCGCTCGAGCGGGAACTCCCACCCGGAATTCTTGATCGCGGCCGTCACCCGCTCTCGGCTCTCGCGGACGGCCGCGTTGGGCAGTCCCACGATCGAGAACGTGGGGATCCCGCGCGAAATGTCGATTTCGACTTCGACCTGGAGCCCGTCCACACCTGCGATTGCGCCCGAGAACACCGTGTTGTGCATCGCACTACCCCCTCTTCCACCAACCCACCACCACTGGCCCGACCGGCCCGACGCTCCGCAGCCCGACGCGAAAGTCCAGAGCGTCGGACGCTCCGCAGCCCGACGGGAAAGTCCGTAGCGTCGGACGCTCCGCAGCCCGACGGGACTACCAGTCAGGTTACGTCTGACGTGACAACGGGAGGAAAACCGGAGGAGTACGAAACGGGAGGCCTATTGAGGTTATCACAGCGTGAGCCCGACGCGCAAGTCGATAGCGTCGGACGCTTCGCAGCCGGGCCGCAACGGTTTCGCCGCGATTCGTTGATCGAGAGAGACAACGGCGTCAGGATGTTCTAATATGAGAACCCTGGACGGCGAAGAGCCGTTCCACCCAGCGGTCAGAAAGGAGCGCCATGGAGCAGAGGGATTTCGATAGCAAGCTGAACGAATACGCGGACAAGATCTCGAATGCGGTCTCCGACGGGATCAAACGGCTGGAGAAAGCGTTCGAAACGGAACGAAACAATGCGCGGGCGGCCGAAGGTACTCCGGAAAGCGCTCGGGAAACGCCTCGCTCGCCGCGGTTCGGGATTATCCTCGTGGCGATTGGGATCTTGTGGCTGCTCTATACTCTGGGAGTGTTCGCCCAGCCCGTCCTCCCGATCCTCATCATCATCGCCGGCGTGTATTTCATCGCCAAGAGCCGGTAATTCGGTGCCCGGCGACTTATCCCGGCGCTGATCCGCTCTCACATACGCTCCGCAGCCCGACGTGTGCGCCGATAGCGTCGGACGCTCCGCAGCCCGACGCGTCGCGGGCTTTCGACTATGGACTCCTATATATAGATTGAAGCCAGGGGTGAAGAACGGGAGGGGGGAGCGAGTCAGTGGGTTACCTCCCGAAGCTTCATTGGTTCCCCTGGCTTCGGCTATGTCTGCACCAACACGTGGCCCCGAGCTTGCGTCTCGCGTCGCCCGAGCGATCCTGGACGAGCCCGGGTTCCCGGTTGGTCAAGGTGTCAATGTCGAAAGATGAGTCCCTTAGCTTGAGCGTTATTCTTGGATAGTATTCTCCAACTTTTCGGTCCGAAATCCAAACAAAAAGATGGGCCTCAATGAAAAAAAAGCCGCTTCCGAGGGCGGGTGACGCCTTCGGCCCTCGTCCGGGCGCTGCTCGGTGCTTTCGGGGTTAACTAGTTGCCACATAAAGAAATGACCACCGGCACCCCTGGCGTCCTTCAATTATAGCGGGGCTTGCAGCCGGCCGTAGACTCAGGGGTGCGCCCGCCGGGGCGGCTCGGGCACGCGGGTCATCACGGCCGAGGCGACGATGGGAAGCGCAATGGTGGTGTCGCAGTGGACGGTCACTTGGTCGCCTGCCGGATCGATCTTCCCCCAACTCACGGCCTCGGAGAACGTGCATCCGCTCAACCCGCCCCACTGCGGGGAGTCGGTGATGAACTGCACCGCCCATCGATGCCCCTCGGTCTCTTGATGCGCGAGCCGCGCCGAGACCTCTGTCTGTTGAATGAAGTTCTTGGGCGTGCCGCCGCCGCAGTACAACACCATGGTGTCCTTGCCCACCACCATCTCGCCGGTCTCGCGCACGTCCGCGATGACATCGAAGAAAACGTTCTTCTTCTGCATGGCGAGGCCCAGACCGATCGAAGAGTCTCCGATCGCCGGACAGTAGATCGGGAGTTTCACGCGCGCCGCCGTGCTCACGATGCCCGGCGATCGCCCGCCCACCGCCCGGTCCACCTCGCGGCCCAGCTCGTATATGAACTCGCGCGTGGTGTAGGGCCGCTCCTCCAGTTTCGTGGTCGCCCAGCGCCCGATCCACTGATCCAGGTTCTGAAACTCCCGCTCGTCGGCGTAGGTGTCGTAGATCCGGTCGATGGCGTGCGCGAACAGCTCCTCGTCGTTTGCCGATGGCGATCCCAGGAAATGGTAGTGGCCGAGGCTCTCGTAGACGTCGTGAAACAAGTTCGCACCCGTCGTCACCAGGCAGTGAATGTAGCCGCGTTCGATGAGCGCTGAGACCAGGTTGCGCATACCCGCCGCGCTCATCGCGCCGGCCAGGCCCATCATCACGAATCCGCCCGATCGGAGCGCGGTCTCCCATGTGCGCGCGGCCAGGGCGAGCTGGCGCCCCTGGAACGAGATCTTCTCCATCCGCCGGAGCAACTCGTCGGTGTTCATCCCCGGCTCGACGATGATCGGTTCCGTTCGATGTCGCAGGTATTCTTCTCTAGCGGGCATGTTTCCCTCCCTTTTGGTGATCGGCGGCCCGTCCCCGCCGCGCGACCGCCGAGGCGCCGACCCGGAAGTCCCGGAGAAAACCCGGCGGAGCCGGCACGCGGATCACCCCCCAAGCGTGTAGTACGCGTGATGGGAGATGATCTTGTAAACGAGCTTCGCAATCGTGAACGTGGATGCGATGTCGCGCTCGTCAGGACAGAGCTCGACCACGTCAAAAGCAGTCACGCTCTTTTCCCGGAACAGGTTTTTTATCATATCGAGGACTTCTTCCCAGTGCAGCCCGCCGGGCTCGGGGGTTCCGACCGCCCGCACCAGCTCGGGTGAGAATCCGTCCACATCCACGGTGAGGTAGAGGTTCCGGGGAAGCGCTTCCACCGCCTTGCGCGCGTCCTCTCCCCACCGTGTGAACGCCCGGACGCGATCGGTGTGCGCCAGGAACTCGGCCTCCTCCCGCGCGAGCGTGCGCACGCCGATCTGGACCATCGGCGCCAACCGCGCGGTGTGGAATCCGGCGCAGGCGTGATTGTCTTGCTTTCCGAGATACGATTCACGGAGATCGGCGTGGGCGTCGATCCACACCACACCGAACTCCCCTTCGCAGCAGCCGGCGACCAGAGCCGGTGTGATGGAGTGTTCGCCGCCCAGGAATCCCAGCAAGCTCCGCGGATGGTCGGCCCGCAGCCGCCGCGCGCATGCGGTAATCGACCGCAGATCGGTGACCGGTGGCCGGAGCGTCTCGACACCATGCAAGGTGGCGTCGACGCGGAGCGACTCGTCGAAGAGCTCGACATGCGAAGAGGCCTCGACGATGGCCTCGGGCGCCGCGCGCGTGCCCCTGCGGTACGTGGTTGTCTCCTCGTAGGGGATGAGCACGAGATGACATGCCGGTTCCGGCACGTTCGGTAATGGAGAGTCGAATTCGTCCTCGAGAAACCGCCGGCCGCCCAAGCTGCACACCCCCTGTCAACCGCAAAACACCGCCGCCGCCAGGACGGTGGTCCAAAGCCCCTTCTTGCCCGTCGCCGACTGCGTGATGTTCGACGTGCGCACGATGCCGCCAGCGATCTTCCACTGCGCCTTGCGCTCGTCCCAGGCTTTGTCGAGATCGATGTCGAGACCGAGGATCGAGCCCAGCATCTGCGCCGCGAGATCCTCCGCGTACTCTCCGGCTTTTCGCTCGGTCTGCCCGAACGAATGGTGTTCGGAGAGGTACCCGTAGCGTTCGCGGTCCGCCGGGATCGCCACCCCCACCGAACTGGCGACCAGGCGGTGGGGCTCATCCGTCGCGGCCCTGCTCATCACGCAATAAACGATCTCGCCGTCCCTGAGCATGGTGAGGCCGCGCGCCCTGGGTATCAGCCGGCAGCGCGGCGGGAAGATGCTGGACACGGTGACCAGGTTGAAGGAGGCGATTCCCGCATCTCGAAGCGCCAGCTCGAAGCTGGCGAGCTGCTCCCGGTGCCTCCCCATACCCTTGGTGAGAATCATCACCGATGGCACGAATCTCATTTCTAACCCCTTCGAATTGCCCCCGAGTGTACACCCGGGCGCCGCGTTCGTTTCGACGACACCCGATAGTTTTATCAGCTTGCTCACCCCCTCGCCACATAAAAAAAAGGGAGAGGACAGGTCCTCTCCCTTTCAATCCGCAAGCCTGGCCAGGCTGCGTTAGTGCTCGATGCTTACATCTTTGCGGCCCGGGCTTTGCGACGGATTTTGCGCTTGATTCTGCGCACTTTGGCTTTGGCCTTGACTCTACGCACTTTGGCTTTCGCCTTCCTCTTTACTGCCATGGAGCTTCCTTCCTTTCGAAAGGGTGAAGGCTGAAGGTGCGACGATCAAGTCTCACCTTCCTCGTGGTTACGAACCAACTCACATCGATCGATGCAGACCCAAGATGTTATGCTTTTTGAA
>JBGSIK010000442.1:0-6151 GCA_041742575.1 Candidatus Krumholzibacteriia bacterium | reverse complement strand
GCTGAAAACCTCGCCTATCTCGTCGAAGATGTTCAGGGGATGCAGTACTACCTGGACGCCGGCGCCGCTGGAAAGGGCGTAATCGCCATCACCGGCCACATCGGTTGCTGGGAAATCGTGCCGGCGTACTTGGTGAGCATCGGGCACCCCGTCACGGTTGTCGCCCGGCGGATGAAGAACGAACGACTCAACGAGGCGTTGGTTTCAACGCGTTTGTCGGTCGGTGTCGCCACCATAGATCGCGACGCCAGTCCGCGCGAGATGATCAGGATCCTGCGGCGCGGCGAGATACTGGGTGTGCTCGTCGACCAGCACACGAACGTGGGCGGTATGTACGTCCCTTTTTTCAACCGGCCCGCGTTCACTCCGACGGGGGTTGCGAAGCTGGCCTGCTTGACGGGCGCGCCGATCGTGCCCATGGCCGTTTATCTGAACAAGAACGGCCGGCACACGATCCATGTGTTACCGGCGATCATGCCGCCCCCGCCGGGTGTCGTCGTCAACAAGGAGGCGGTCGTGCGCGAGCTGACCGCGGCGTGTTCCTTGGCCGTGGAGAAGCTCATTCGGATGGACCCGAAGCAATGGGTCTGGTTTCACAACCGGTGGCGTGAGGTGGGTTGTGCAGCGGTGGCTTAGGATGGCAGTGATGACCGCTTTGGCCGTTCTCCTCGCTCAGGGATGCAGCGAGAAAGCGTCGCAGCAGCTCGCGAGCCAGGGCGGCGAAGTTCCCGACGAGGTCGTCAGCGATTTCGTTACCGAGGAGACGGACAGCGGCCGCGTAAGCTGGAAGCTCACCGCGCCCAAAGCGTATCGGTACAACGCCCGCAAAGTATTCGTGATGGATGATCCCCGCATAGAATTCTTCGACGAGGCGGGGATGCTGCAGACGACCCTCACTTCCGACAATGGCGAGTATTTCCAGGACACGCGCGACATGCTGGCGTACGGGGACGTGCTGGTAGTTTCGGTGGTGGGAGATGTTCTCGAAACGGACAGTTTGCGTTACCTCAATGCCGAGGACAAGATAGTGAGCGATAGCCGCGTGAAGATCACGCGCAGCGACGGCGTCTACACCGGTGTGGGCCTGGAGTGCGATCACGATCTCTCGTCCGTAGTCGTGAAGAAGGATGTCAGGGCTACGATCATCGACGGCAAAGGAAAAATAGATGGTTAGCGCCGAAGGGACCTTGGCGACGCGAGTCGCGCAGCAGACGATCCTGTCGACCGATTCAGTGGCGAAGATATACAACAGGCGCCGGGTCGTCGATCGCGTCAGCATCACCGTGAACTCCGGCGAGGTGGTCGGGTTGCTGGGGCCGAACGGCGCGGGTAAGACGACGACGTTCTACATGATCGTAGGTATGATCCGGCCGAACGGAGGACGGATATTCCTGGGTGACGCGGACATCACCTACAAGCCGATGTACAAGCGCGCCCGGATGGGGATCGGATATCTGCCTCAGGAACCTTCGATATTCCGCGGGCTGAGCGTGGAGGACAACCTCATGGCGATCGTCGAGACCATGCCCTACGACCGCGGGCAGAAACGGGAGACGGTGGATCGCCTGTTGGATGAGCTGGACATCAAGAACATAAGAAAGAGCATGGGCTACCAGCTGTCCGGTGGGGAAAGGCGAAGGGTGGAGATAACGCGTTCACTGGTGACGCGACCGAAGTTCATGCTCATGGACGAACCGTTCGCAGGCATCGATCCCATCGCTGTAGCCGACCTGCAGAGCATCGTGCTCAAGCTCAAGGAGAACGGACTGGGTGTCCTCATCACGGATCACAACGTGCGGGACACGCTCAGCATAACCGATCGCGCCTACATCATGTACGAGGGAAGCATCAAGCGATCGGGTACGTCCGATGAACTGGCTGCGGACGCTGAGGTCCGCGAGATCTACCTCGGGGAATCGTTCACGCTGTGAGGTCGTGACGAACAGTAGAGCTGGGTGATACCGATGGAAATGAAATTCGGGCTGCAACTCAGGCAACGGCAGCAGCTGGTCATGACGCCCAAGCTGCAACAAGCGCTCAAGCTGCTGCAGATGCCGGCTATCGAGTTGCAGCAGATGCTCAAGCAAGAGATCATGGAAAATCCGCTCTTGGAGGAGGTCGAGGAAATCGAGGAGGACGAGCAGGCAGAGGCGGAAGAGCGCAAGGAGGAGGAAGTCGAGGCGAAACCCGAAGAGGACGAATCCAAACCGGCAGACGGAGAAGCGGGAGACGAGCGGATCGACTGGGACGAGTATCTCCACGACGGGTTCGAGCTCGGAGGGCTGGACGAGACCCAGGAGGAGTTTTTCGAAAAAGTGCCCGTGGCGAAGCGCAGCTTCACGGAGCAGCTCACGGGCCAGCTTCGCATTATCACCGACGACGAGAAGGCACTCACGATCGGCGATTACCTGATCGGCAGCCTGGACGAGAGCGGGTATTTGATGTGCGATCTCGAGGAGGTGGCGCAGACTTTCAACGTATCGGTAGAGGAGGTCGACCGGGTCCTGGAGATCATTCAGGCATTCGATCCCCCGGGGGTGGGTGCCCGCAACCTGCAGGAGTGCCTGCTCCTCCAGCTGAGGGCGCGGGGTATGGAGGATTCTACAGCCGCGCGTATCATCCGCGACCACTTCGAGGAATTCAAACAGAAGAAGTACCTCGAGATCAGCAAGAAGCTCAAGGTGTCCGTGCAGGAGATCCAGGACAACGCGCGGCTCATCAGCACGCTGGACCCCAAGCCGGGGCTGGAAGTCGTGGCCGACGAGCCCAAGTACGTCATACCGGACCTCGTCGTCGACAACGTGGACGGCAAGTACGTGGTGTACTTGAACGACAGGAACATCCCGCGGCTCCGGGTAAGCCAGTCTTACCACGACGAGCTGATGAAGGACATGCGGGACAGTGACCGTGAAACGCGTGACTTCATCAATTCGCGCCTCAAGTCCGCCAAGTGGTTGATCCAGACCATCGAGCAGCGCCGTCGCACCATGGTCAAGGTGATGGAGTGCATCGCTCGCAAGCAGCGCGAGTTTTTCGAACGGGGAACCGCCTATCTCAAGCCGCTCACGCTCCAGCAGGTGGCGAGCGAAATCAACATGCACGAATCAACCGTGAGCCGAGTGACGACAAACAAGTACGTGCAGACACCGCGAGGCGTCTTCGAGCTCAAGTACTTCTTCTCCAGCAGTCTGGGAACCGACGACGGGGGAGAGGTCTCGGCGAAGAGCGCCAAAGACAAGATCCGGCGTATAATCGAGGCGGAAGACGCGCGTATTCCTTTGAGCGACCAGAAGATAGCCGATATACTCAAAAAAGACGGGCTCCAGATCGCACGCCGGACGGTGGCCAAGTATCGGGAACAGCTGGACATTCTGCCGGCTCGGTTGCGGAAGCAATTTTAAGAGTTCTAATTCTTTATCTGATATACACTTGCGTTGCGCCAAAGAGCTTGCCATTTTCCGGGAATCGCGTATAATAATAGTAGCCGAAACTAGATAAACCCGGATCGAGTATCCAGTGATCCCTATCGGACGCACTCCACGGCATAACCCGATTCATCGGCCTCAGAATACCGAACTTCTCCCAGCCAAATTTTGTGTAAACGCTCGTGTTCCCGGCGGACGGTATTCGGTTCGCCCGGATCGAGCGATCGGCGGAGTCGCGGTCGCGCAGCGCGCCCGCGGCGACCGGCCGTTTTCCGGTCCCCATCAGAATCAGAAAGGGGTGGCTCATGAACGTTTCGACCACCGCAAGGCATTACGACTTGGCGCCCGGACTCAAGGACTATGCCGAGGAGAAGGTCTTGCACTTGAAGCACTACTTCGATCAAATCGTGACCGCCAACCTGGTCTTCTCGCTGGAGAAATACAGATACAGATTCGAGATCGCAATTCACGTGAACGGAAGGGATTTCGTCGGTGTTGAGGAATCGGACGACATGTACACCTCTGTGGATCGCTGCGTGGAGAAACTCGAACGGCAACTGAGCCGGCACAAGGGCAAGATCAAACGGCGGAAACAACAGCAGAGCGTGTCCGACCTGACGACAAAACCGGCTCCGGAACCCGGCGAACCCGGTGAGGAGGAGGTGGCCTCTTAGGTTTGCCCGTCGGACGGGGCGATGGCTTCGTGGCGGCCGTGCATCCAGCACCGGACCCCGAAGGCCGGGATTCGATATGAAGAAGAAAACCCTCACGGCGAAGTCCCTTTTCGAAAACACCCGGGAGATTCTCTCTCTCGAACTGGTGAACGGTATCGAGGAGGGACCGATACCGATCACCGTCATGGATCTCCATCGCCCCGGGCTCGCGCTCACCGGCTTCATGCAGAACTTCTTGAACGAGCGCATTCAGATATTGGGCGAAACCGAGATACTTTACCTGAACACGCGATCCGAGCTCGAGAAGAAGGCCGCCATCGATCGGCTGTTCTCCGTTCCCATACCGTGTGTGATCGTCTCGCGCAGCCTCGAAATCCCCCCGGAGCTCACCGAAGCCGCGAACGAGAAACACGTGCCGCTGCTACGCACCTCGATGCTCACCACCCCGTTCATCCACGAGTTGATCAAGTATCTGGACGACTACTTCGCGCCCACGGACATGCTGCACGGGACGCTGGTCGACGTTTACGGGGTGGGGTTGCTCTTCACGGGCCGCAGCGGCATCGGCAAGAGCGAGATCGCCCTGGATCTCCTGGAGCGGGGACACCGGCTGGTTGCCGACGACACCGTGCAGGTGATCAAAAAAGCGGACGACGTCCTCATCGGGAGGGGCCACGATCACCTGCAGCACTACATGGAGATTCGCGGCGTCGGCATAATAAACGTGCACGATCTCTTCGGGATCCGCTCGGTGCGCGTGCAGAAGCGCATAGAGGTCGCGGTGAATCTCGAGGAGTGGGACATGTCGAAGGACTGGAATCGAGACGGGCTCAGGGACAGCACGACCACGATTCTGGGGGTGAAGATCCCGCAGGTGAAGATCCCTCTGTTTCCGGGCAAGAACATCACCGTGATCTCGGAAGTGATCGCGATGAACCACATGCTCAAAGTGTACGGGATCAACGCGGCCGAAAAGTTCAATAATCTCTTGATCGACATGATGAAGAGTGATAGACAAACAAGACACTACCTCAGGTTCGACACGGAATGACCCGTGCGGGTCGTTCCATAAACCGGCTCAACATGATATACGGAATCCTGCTCACTCACGGCAACCTCGCGGACGAGCTTCTCAGGACTGCCGGCACGATCTACGGCGACATAACGAATTGCGTCCCGATTTCGAATGCGAAAGAATCTCAGCAGTCCCTGATCGAAGAACTCGACGCCATCATCTCGAAAGGCGGCGCCGACAACCAGTTCATGGTACTCACCGACTTTCTCGGCGGTAGCTGCAGCCACGCGGGTCTGGCCGTCGCGCGGAAGCACAGAAACGTGCGCGTGGTCACGGGACTCAGCCTGCCCATGCTCATTGCTTTCCTCTACCGCCGGAATGAAGTGCCGTTCGAAGAGCTGGCGGAGGAGATCGTCGCCAAGGGACGGGAGAACATGGCAATCCTGGATTGGGAGAGTCTGTGATGCCGCTCTGTCTGGTGCGAGTGGACGATCGTTTGATCCACGGGCAAGTGGTATTGGGTTGGGCGCGGGCGCTCAAGCCCGACCGGATCGTCATCGCGAACGACCGAATCGCCAACAGCGCATGGGAAAAAAAGTTTTACACGTCGAGCGTGCCTTCTAACATCAAGGTGTCATTCTTCACTCTCGAGGAAACGGCGCGGCAAATCGTCGACAACCTGTTCCGGGACGAATCGGTCATGGTGATCATCGAATCAGTGGAAGATCTGTACTCGGTGGTCGAGAAAGGGGCGGATCTGAACGAGGTCAACATCGGCGGGCTCCACTACCGTGAGGGCGCCCACGAGCTGCTGCCCTACGTGTTTTTGACGGAACAGGACAGGGTCTACCTGCGCGAGTTGGTCAAGAAGAGCGTAGCCCTCGTCGCCCAGGATATCCCTGGTAACCCCCCCAAGAACATCAACTCCCTGGTAGTCTGACTCGGACCGGCACGCCCGTGCGCCCCTGAAAGTCCGATCACATCGAGTCGAGCGCCCCGGCCCTCCCTAGCACGGACCGACCGTGTACATCGCGTCG
>JBGSIK010000441.1:0-5432 GCA_041742575.1 Candidatus Krumholzibacteriia bacterium | reverse complement strand
CACCTTGTCCAGCTCCTGCTCCATGAGGGCAGTGAATGAGGTGTCGAACAGCTCCGGGAAGAAACGCTCCAAAGTGATCCATACCTGCCGGCCCAACGTCGATGGTTGAAGTTTCCCGTCCTCTTTGATCACGTACTCCCTGTCCTGAATGATCGACACGATGTTGGCGTACGTACTGGGGCGGCCGATCCCCTTTTCCTCGAGGTCCTTGATGAGCGTGGCTTCGGTGTATCGCGGAGGGGGCTCGGTGAAATGTTGGTAGCCGTCGATCGATTTCAACTCGAGCAAGTCGCCCTTCGCCACCGGCGGCAGCTCGACGCCCTCTTCATCCAGCTGTTCTTCGTACACTTTGAGGAAGCCGGGGAATGTCATCACGCGGCCACTCGCGCGAAGCCCGTACGGCGGCGCCGATACCTCGACCTCCGTGACGTCGAATCGGGCGCTCTCCATCTGCGAGGCGGCGTAACGCCTCCAGATCAGCTCGTACAGGGCGAGCGCATCCCGGGACAGCGCCTTCTTCACCGTCTCCGGTGCGCGCGCGATGTCGGTTGGCCGGATCGCCTCGTGCGCGTCCTGGGCCTTGCCCTTCGATTTGTAGGCGCGCGGCGATGCCGGGACAAATTCCTTGCCGAAGTTCGACTCGACGTATTCCCGCGCCTGCCGCCTGGCCTCGTCGGACACCCGCACGGAGTCGGTGCGCATGTACGTGATGAGCCCGACGCGCTCGCCGTTGAGATCCACGCCCTCGTACAGCTGCTGGGCCAACATCATGATCTTTTTCGCCGAGAAACGGAGCCGGCGCCCCGCGTCGCGCTGCATGGTGCTGGTGATATAGGGCGGTTGCGGGTTACGTTTTCGCTCTTTGGTCTCGACGCCCGCCACGACGAACCGGGCTTTTTTCAACTCCTCGACCACCGTCTTTGTCCGGCTCTCGCCGGTCAATTCGATCTTGGTGCCGTTTTCCTGGACCAGCTTCACGGGCAGTTCGCCCCCGCTCGGTGTGAGCAGGATCCCTTCCACGGTCCAGTACTCCTGCGGGACGAAGGACTCGATTTCATTCTCGCGCTCGCACACCAGTCGCAGCCCGACCGTTTGCACTCGTCCGGCGCTCAGCCCATAATAGAAGATCTGCCACAGCACCGGGCTGATCTGGTAGCCGACCAAGCGGTCGAGTATCCGCCTCGCTTGCTGGGCGTCCACCTTGCTCTGGTCGACGGATGTGGGCGAGCCGATCGCCTTCTGGATTGCAGATTTGGTGATCTCGTTGAATACGATGCGCTTGATGTTTTTCTGGACGGAGCGGATGTGGTTCTGGAGATGCCACGCTATCGCTTCACCCTCGCGGTCCATATCGAGGGCGAGATACACGGCCGACGAGTCTTCGGCGTCCCGCTTGATTTGATCGAGGATTTTTTTCTTGCCCTTGGGAACCACGTACTCGGGAGAGAAGCCGTTGTCGACATCGACACCGAGCCGGTTTTTCGGCAGGTCCTTGACGTGTCCTATGGAGGCCACGACCTTGTACCCCGAACCCAGGAATTTTTTTATCGTGTTCGCTTTGGCCGGCGATTCGACTATGACTAGTGATGATTTTCCCATGTGCTCTCAAGATAATGAATAACGCAAGAGATCCGTCTTGCGTTAGCGTCCGCAACTATAGAACGGGGGCTGGATACGCGCTTAACGCGTTTCAGGTCGCCGAGATACCCTCGTCGAACTGAGCGAAGAAGTCATCCTCGAGCTCGCGTAGATCCCGGTTGAAAAACACCGAGCAGGCGATCGCCTTGACGTCGTTCAACTCGATTTTTTCCGGCCCGAAGGGAATGGCGCGCGCGATGATCTTCTCGAACTGCCCGCTATCGATGATACCCAGGTTGAGCAGCCGCAGCAGGTACCCGTAGCAATCGCTCGATAAGCTAACACGCTCCCAGTCGCTCGGCACCCGCACCGTCCCCCTTCCGTGTAGCTCGATCTTGCCCTCCTCCAACACATCTCCACGCGACGTGTACCAAAAGACCGCCTGTTCGATCTCCTCTGGCGAGTAGCCCCGCAATGTCAGCTCTCGGTCAAGGTCGTGATAGGACCTCTCGCTCTCACGAGTGAGCTCCGCGACCAGTACCACCAGATCCATCATTCTGCTGAGCATCGGCTTGTCCTCGCGCGGTGTGGTTGCAAGTAACGTGCTAGGTCAAAGTTGCTGTCTAACATAACCCAGGCCCCCGGGGGTGGCAAATGAAATCTACCCGAAGGTGGATTTCCCGGGGCCGGGGCCGATCGGCTAACTCCCTTTTCCACAACACCTTTTGTACTTCTTGCCACTTCCGCACGGGCAGGGATCGTTGCGTCCGACCTTCAATTCCGCGCGAACGACCGGACGCGTGGGCGCGGGTTGTTTGAGGGCGGCGCTGGTCGCTTCCGTCGCACCGGCCGGTTCCGGTTGCCCGGTCGGGCCCCTCCCTGAGTAGGCCGTCGTTTCCTCGTGCACGGCCCGGGAGAGTTTGAGATCGGCCCGCGAGCGCCTGGGGACGGAGATTCGAGCGTGAAATATCATCTGGAGCGCGTCCCGGTCGATGCGGTCGTTGAGATCGCTGAACAGACCGAAGGCCTCCTTCTTGTATTCCACCAGCGGGTCCTTCTGGGCGTAGGCGCGGTAGTGAATCCCCTCCTTGAGCGAGTCGAGCTCATGGAGGTGGTCCATCCATTTTTCGTCGATGTTCTGGAGGAGCACGAACTTCTCGAATTCCCGAACATGTTCTCCGCCGCCGAGTTCCCGCACGAGGTAATCTTCGCGGGCCCTGAGCGCCTCACGCGCCTGCCCCAACATATGTTCGCGCAATTCCTCCAGGCCGAGTTCCTGGATGTTGGAGACTTGCGGGGTCGACAGCGTGTACAGAAACGTGTTCTCCAGTTGCGCCACCAGGTCGCCCAGCGGCCAGTTTTCGGGCAACACCTTGGGATCGATGAACTGGTCGATGATGGCGTCGACGTAGTCCTCGATCATGACCTCGAGGATCCCATGCGCGTCTTCCGCCGACATCACTTCGTCCCGCCGGCCGTAGATCACCTCGCGCTGTTTGTTCATGACGTCGTCGTACTCGATGAGGCGCTTGCGGATCTCGAAGTTGTAGGCCTCAACGCGCTTCTGCGCCCTCCCGATTCCCTTGGTGACGAGGGAGTGGGTGATGACCTCTCCCTCCTGGACCCCGAGCCGGTCCATCACGCCGGCGATGCGGTCGGACCGAAACAGCCGCATGAGATCGTCTTCGAGGGACAGGTAGAAGATCGAGGCACCCGGGTCTCCCTGGCGTCCGGAGCGCCCGCGGAGCTGCCGGTCGATCCGCCGGGATTCGTGACGTTCGGTCCCGACGATGTGCAGACCGCACGGGACGTCCGCCTCGCATTCGACGGTATTTACCGTGGACCCGTCCTTGGACGGCCAATCGACGCGTCCCGTACCGATACCGCACTTCCTACACCGCACCACACCCTCCCCGAGCTTGATGTCGGTACCGCGGCCCGCCATGTTGGTGGCGATGTTGACCGTGCCCGCCTTGCCGGCATGGGCGACGATTTCGGCTTCCTGCTGGTGGTATTTCGCGTTCAGCACGTTGTGTTTTATGCCGCGCCGTTTGAGCAGCCGGCTGAGCGTCTCGGAAACCTCCACGCTCACCGTCCCGACCAGGACGGGAAGACCCTTGCCGTGCAGACGCACGATTTCATCTATGATCGCGTTGTACTTCTCCCGTTTGGTGCGGTAGATCTGGTCCTCGAAGTCCACTCGCCGGACCTCGTCGTTGGTCGGTATCACCACCACGTCGAGCTTGTAGATCTTGAAGAATTCGTCCGCTTCCGTTTCGGCCGTCCCGGTCATGCCTGCCAGCTTGTCGTACATCCGGAAGTAGTTCTGCAGGGTGATGGTGGCCAGAGTCTGGGTCTCCCCCTCCACCTTCACGCCCTCCTTGGCCTCCAGCGCCTGATGCAAGCCCTCCGAGAATCGCCGGCCGGGCATCAACCGCCCCGTGAATTCATCGACGATGATGACTCGCCCGTCCTGAACGACATACTCGACGTCTTTCTCGAACAGCGTGTACGCTTTCAGCAGCTGATTGAAGTCGTGGATGGCCTCGGACCGCTCGGCGTACCTGCGGTGGGCTTTGTCCTTCTCCTTGAGCTTTTCCGCCGGAGAGAGATCTTCGTTGCGATCGATCTCACCGATCATCTCGCTGAGATCGGGCAGCACGAACTGCTCGCGGTCCTCCGGTGACAGCGCCTCCCGCCCTTTTTCCGTCAGATTGATGGTGTTCGCCTTTTCATCGACAGCGAAGTAGAGCTCCTCGTCCAGCTCCTGAAGGGACTTGGCGCGCATGAGATCCGCCTCCATGCGCTGTATCATCTTCTCCGTGCCCGCCTCGGTCATGAGCTTCATGAACCGGTTGTTCTTCGGCCCCCCGCGCCTGACCATGAGCAGGCCGCGCGCGGCGTCATCCTCCCGATCCGGATCCTGGAGCCACTTCTCGACGTCGGCCACGATTTGGTTCACGAGCTGATTCTGCATGCGAACGACGCGCTCCACTTTCGGTTTCAAGCGCTGGAACAGTTCGGATGACTGACTGTGGCTCACGGGCCCGGAGATGATGAGGGGAGTGCGAGCTTCATCGACGAGGACGCTGTCCACCTCATCGACGATTGCGTAGTGGTGTCCGCGCTGCACCTTGTCTTGCACGCGCGTCTTCATGTTGTCACGGAGGTAGTCGAATCCGAACTCGTTGTTGGTCCCGTAAGTGACGTCCGCGCCGTAGGCTATCTTGCGGGCCTCGTTGTCCATATCCGTCCCGATGCAGCCTACGGTGAGTCCCAGTACTTCGTAGATCTTTCCCATCCACTCGGAGTCGCGACGCGCGAGGTAGTCGTTGACGGTGACCAGGTGGGCCCCCTTGCCCTCCAGCGCGTTGAGGTACAGCGGCATCGTTGCAACCAGCGTTTTGCCTTCGCCGGTCGCCATTTCGGCGATGGTGCCGCCGTGAAGGACGATGCCACCGGCCAACTGAACGTCATACGGCACCATGTCCCAAGTCACCGGGATGCCGACCACAGTCCAGGACCTGCCCACCAGCGCGTGGCAAGCGGCTTTCACGAGAGCGAACGCCTCCGAGACCAGGTCTTCCACCGTCTCGCCCTCGCGGATGCGGGCCTTGAACTCCTCCGTCTTGGCCCGGAACTGTTCATCGGTGAAACCCTTGAACTGCTCCGCCAAGCGATTTATCTCGTCGATGACCGGCCGTTGCTTGAGGTAGTCCCGTTCCGACTTCGGTTTTATGAATTTGCTGAGGATCTTGATCAACGCGCCGCCTCTATGTTTCGGGTCGCATGCAACTTAGCAGATGCCGGAAGGGAGCGCAAGAAGCCAACGCCTCCGGCGCCAACGCCGGAGG
>JBGSIK010000440.1:0-8166 GCA_041742575.1 Candidatus Krumholzibacteriia bacterium | reverse complement strand
GTCCGCGCCATCGAAAGGTTGACTCGCCAGCGCGCGCTCCGCGCGCCGTGTGCGGCGCACGCGCGGTTTTTCGAAAGGAGGCCCATATGGGTAAAACGATAGCGATCGTTATCTTCGCGATTTTGGCGGTCGCGCTTCTGGTGGTCGTCTTCCAACTGCGCGGGGAATATGCGTCCTGCAAGGAACAACTAGCGTCCTCCCAGGCACAAGTAGCGGCGCCCTGCAAGGAACGAATGAAGGTGTACAAGGTCGTGCCTGAGTGCCACTTGGAGGACGCGAACGGGTGCGCACTGGCAGAGATCCATGTGCCGCCATCGACGCAGATCATGTGGATCAATGACACCCAGGATCAGGTGGCAATCTACTTCCCTCAGGGCAGCATGGTGGAGGGAGAATCCGTCACCATCCAGCCCGGGGACTCGTCGGTGACAAACACTACGGCAGTCGGTTTCGGCGGGGCGCCGCAGTCACTTCGCATGCGATGTGGGGACAAGGAGCCGCCGCCGGTGAATCCCGTGAACTGCCCGCCGCCCCCGGCACCGTGCCCGTGATTTCGGCTAGAGTAGTCCGACCTCTTCGCCATTGACGAAGAGACGGACGGAAAAGGCGAAGTCGGACGCTGCGCAGCTGGCGGGACAAAATTCGATGGTGTAGTGGGCGCCCGGTTCGATCTCGAACGTCACGCTGAACATCGCCCCCGGATCCTCGAGCGACGACGGGCCGGCGGGCGAGCGCTCGGCTGTGGCCACCACGATCGATTGTCCCTCGGCGTCCACCGTGGTGATATGGACCTTCTCGACACCAGGCAAAGGTCCGATGTCGATGCGAGCCATGTCCGGTCCCGATAGTTCCACCCCCGCGATCTCGTTGGACCCCACGGCCGTGAGGCACTTGAGACACGGGGGGAGCGGGATGCGGACGAGCACGCCGGCCATGCACTTGAGCGCCGCCCCTAGGGCCGGCACAAAGAGTGTGGGGCGAGAATCACACTTCGCCTTCGCGATCGTTGCGATGCATTTCGTGCAAACCTTGCAAAAGACCTTTCGCGCATCTCGCATCCTGCACGTGAACTCCGGCCGGTAGACGCTGTTCTGGAACCCTGCCGCACCCTCCCACAAGCCGAGCATCGCTTTCAGATCGCATTCCGGTAGATTGGCGAACGCCGTCACCGCCCTCAGCTTATTGAGGTCCGTCGGGATCGGGACGAGCGCATCGACCCGCCATTTCGTCGGTTGATCGCGTTGGATTACGGTGGTCAGGTTCGGCTCATCGATCATCCAACCCTGCGGGTACGGAAGATCCCCACTGTATTCGTCCCCGAGGGCGGCGAACGCGTGTCCCATCTCGTGAATGAGGACATTCTCGAAGCCTTGGCCGATCGACACCGTCACGAGTCCTTCGTGAGAGTAATGCATCCCACCGTAGGCAGGGTCGTTCACGAGCACCACGACCTGGTCGTAGTTGTCCGTCGCGCAACTCGCGGCCGCCTGAGCCGCCGCACGGTCATGGACATCCAACAGCAGGAACCGTTCGTCGTGGTTCTCACTCCCCGGCGTCGAATCTCCGAATTGCGAATTGAGAGGCGTGTCCTTGTACGTCGGCGGGCAATCCATCGGGTGGTCCGAGCCCGACTCATTCGATTTCAGACGGACCGAGTAGACGTTGAACGCGCAGCGCGCGAAGGGAGCATTCGAAAGGTAGTCGATGGCCTCGACGACCTTTTGTTCGTAAAGAAGGATGTCTTTTGCTGAGTCAGTGAACCCTTCGGCTACGAAGACGATGGTGTACCTGTGCAACGAAGGTCCCCAAGAATCCAGGCTGTAGGTCTGAGGGTAGACGTAGACGACGCTGCCGGCGCAGGCGCTGATATCTTGGGTGGGCGTCGGGTTCGACGCGGCCTGCTCCGTTTGCTGGGCGGGGTCCTCCGGGGCCTGCTCCGTCTGAGAGACCGGGCTCGCCGGACCCTGGGCCTGCTCGGGAGTCGGACTCGCCGGCACCAGCCCGGCCTGCAAGAGAAGGGCTGCGATGAGCGGTACGATCATGGTTTCTTTCCCGATCTTTGCGTGGGTACCGGCTGGTCCACGACCGTAAACTCCTTGATGAACCTTCTCGCTTTGCGGCCCGCAGCCGTCGAGAGGTCCACCCCGTCCCGCGCTTCGTAGAGCTTCACCGTTGTCGCATCCGGTGAATACGGGATCTCGATCATGAAACGGTAGGGCGCTCGAACCGGAATTCGAAACGGCGATTCATCCCCCGGCGGGCCGAACACCTCGACCGTGCCCGTGGTAGGATGCGGAATCGCGGCCGTGTAGCGAAGCTGCCCGCGCTCGCTGATAACGTCGTAGGATATCCGAAGCCCTCTCGTTGCACTGCGGTTATATTGCCCGTTGAAAGGCCGTACTTGCTCCACCGTCACCGTGTCATTCTCCATCCGCAGAAACACGCGCCGCAGCGGCGGCGGGACGATTGTCACGATCCCCTTGCCCCAGATTTTGTGCTTGTATTCGAGCTCGATGTCCGCCTTTCCCCGCGGGAGTTTGGGGACCAGCACTTCGACCGTTCTCAAATCGACGAGGCGGACGACCGGGGCGATCCGGTTGCCGATGGTGACGCTGATCGCTGCGGGATCCCTGAAAGTCGCAATCCCGACTCGCATAAGCACCGTCTGTCCGGGACAGACTTCGCTAGGGGAGACCCTGAGAGATGCGGCGCGAGCAGAACCGCCGCACAAAAGGAGAACGGTCAAGCCGACGAGGAAAGATGCGGCGAGCTTGAAAAGTGAGGACTCGAATCGTGCCAACTCGTCCCCCCTGCAGGTTCGGCGCCCTCGGGCGCCACGCGATTATCGAGAAAGTCACGAGACGGTGGCTGGTCTTGAGATGCTGGGTGGTTAGGCAAAGCTGCACAGGCTGCACCAAGTAGTCTAGCAGATCGCGCCTGCCCGGGCAACGCCAAGAACTACACGCCAAGAAGTTGCACCATCTGAAAAAACTCGCCGGGGACTATGGGGTGTGTCATATCAAGTCCGAGAACGGCGAGCTTTTCTATTTGCGTGATGGCGTGGCCACGACGGACTACCGGGAACTGATCCCGCTCTCGCATGATACGTTCATTATTAAAGAGCGTGCTCCACACGGTCACAACACGCAAACCGCATGGGGCAGAGCCGGCACCGCTGAGGCGCCGGCGACGCCCCGAAGTCACCAGACGTGATCCGATCAAACGTGTCCGAAAGCTCGGCCCGGATCACCTCCGGTTCACGCCGCTCAAACGTTTCCTGCCGGGCTTCCTGGAGGTAGTGGACCACGAGAGCGGGGCGGTCGCTGCAACACGAAAGGGAGTAGTGATCGAGCTGCCGTTTTGGATAATCGAGCATCATGGGGTTTTTGTGAAACTTGAACTCGACGATTTCAAGCCCCCCCTTACATTCTCGGAGTAGATCGATCTTGCCAGTGAGTACGGCCCGAGGCGTGGCCACGTAGAAGGGTCTTTCGACGTCGAGGACCTTCATACTTTCGCGTTCACTGTCGAACCAGTCCGTGTATGTTTTGAACACCTCGAATAGCTGTTCGGCCTCGGCACGCGCCTTCTTTGATTCCCGCGGTTGGATCCACGAACGCTCGAAGACGCGCCGAACCCGATCCTCCGGCATACTCGCGCCGTCGCGAACAAGTCGGTGGTAGATTTCCAGAGCTCGGTGGAGGCTCAGGCCGGCGCGTAGGGGCGCGATTACTTGGCCCGCAAACCCGTAGCGGTTTTCCAAGAGATATCTCTTCGGGCAGAATTGATAGTTGTAGACTTGTCCGTGCGTGGCGTGCAGCGGCGCCTCGTGCCGCACGCGTGCCCCGTATGCACCCGCCGCAAACTTCCCCGTCATAGTCGCCATCGCGGGCTCGACTCGCTGAGTGGGGATCTCAGAGAGAAGCATCGATTGCCGGTCGGGGGACGTAAGCAGGACGACGAGCCGTTCCGCCCGTGTCATGCCCACATAAAGGACACGGCGCTCTTCTTCCACCGCGTCAAGCCAAGGTTCGATGCCAGCCAGCTCACGGCGAAGCCGAGTGCGTACATCCTCTGGAAATCCCGCGGGGACGACTCCTTCGACGACGTCGGCGATCACAACCACGGGGAACTCAAGCCCCTTCGATTTGTGAATCGTCATGATCTGGACGGCGTCCACCGGCGGCGGCACAGGTCCATCAAACGCGTCCGCCGCTGCCTCCGCATAAGAAAGGAGCCAATCGAGGCGCTTCGCCAGCTCCGGCGACCGAATCTGGGCCTCGGCTTCCGCGATGAACGCCGAGACCCTCCCCAGATCAGCCGTTATATCCGCAACCCCGATTGCGCCCGAGTCGTTCAGGATCCCGTAGAAAAGATCCAGAATCGTGTTGTACTCTCCGCCGTGGAAGCGCGTTCGCCAGCCCAGCACGGTGTCTAGCATCTCCTTCCGATCCGTCTTGCCGAGAAGTTCGAAAAAAGGGCGGTGCTTTCTCTTTCGTGTCGTGATCTTTTCTTCGGGGCCCGAGATCATCTCCAGAATGCCCATCAAACCCGACACGACCGGCCGGCGCAAGAAACGACGGTCACCCACGATCACCGTCGGCACACCGTGTTCGGATAGCGCCCCGCGGTAATCGGTGACGCGTTCAGTCATCCCGCGGAAGAGAAGTGCAACGTCCGACCACCGCTCGATCGTGCCCGTGGCGTGGAGGTCCGCGAGGAGGCTAGCGGCCGCATCGGGTAGAGTCTCCCACTCAACCGAAAGACACCACGGCCTTTCGCCCCCGGGGTTTTTCGTCCATAGGCGCTTGTCCTCGCGCGCCCTGTTACGACGGATAAGGGCCTGGGTCGCTTCCACAATTGCGCCGGTCGATCGGCGGTTCTCATCGAGTATGTCCTTTTTGGCACCTGGCCACCGCGCAAGGAACTGAACCGCGTTTCGCACATCCGCGCCGCGAAAGGCGTAGATCGACTGGTCGTCGTCGCTGACCGCGAAGAGACGGCCACTGTCCCCCGCGATCGCGTGAAAGATCCGGTCTTGGATGGGATTCGTGTCCTGGTATTCATCGACCAGCAGATAACGAAACCGCGCCTGCACACGACGACGAACCTGCGGGTCGTCGAGAAGGGCCTCGGCATACGCGAGCACCATCGAGTGGTCCAGGTAGCCCTCATTCTGGACGAGCCGCCAGTAGTGGGGGTACGTCTTGATGATCCGTTCATCCACAGAGCGTGGAGTCTCTTCGTTGATGATCTCCAAGTAGCGAAGGCGGAGTGGCTCCTCCACGCCGCTCATCACGTCTTCCGAAAGGAAGTCGTAAATCGTCCCCACGTACGAGTAGAAGTGAAAGAGATCGATCGGGACCCACCGATCACAACCTCGTTGTTGATCTTTCCACGCCGGATAAACATCCTTGAGATGAAGTGCGCCGGGACCGTGGCGGAAAAGAAAGAGGATACGCTGCGCCTCCGGTAGTGGCGCGAAGGTGCCCTTCAAGAAGAGGATGTGGTGGTGGAACTCGCCGATGAGCGAATAACAGAACGAATGAATCGTCGAAATACGAAGAACTGCGAGGACGGCGTCAGGACCGGCAAGGCCAGCCTCAAAAAGGCGACTCCGAATTCGGATCCGTAGCTCGTCAGCCGCCTTGTTCGTGAACGTGGTGACGAGAATATGCTCCGGCGGCACGTGCTCGGTGACGATTAAACGTTCGAGCTCCTTCTCGATCCGGTACGTTTTTCCCGTGCCGGGGCCCGCGAAAACCATGACGTGGTTTTTGGGCGTTGGCGCGGACGCTGCCGCAGTAGCTGTGAGATCGCCCGCTTCTAGATCCTCACGAGCGAGGTCCTCGTCGCCAGCGACCGCGTCAGCGGAAAGGAGGATCTCGAGGTGCGTGAGCACTTCGCCTTCGACATCTTCGCGCATCCGCTCGCGAACACGGGTAAGCCCCGCGTCGTCACTGCAGAGCCCGCAGCGTTCCAACGGGTCGCGGCCCAGCTGGGCCGCCAGGAAATCACACGCCATCAAAATGAGGGCGAGATCCTCCCGGTACCCATCAGGTCCGAAGATGAACTCGGGCATCAGGTCGAGAGGGCCGATTAGGTACTTGATCAGGCGGCGGACGACGCGGCGGATGTCGGGTGGAAGGGTGTGATCGCGGGAGAGATTGACAAGGGCGTCGAAGTACTCCGGAATCTTTTCGGCGGCGTCCCACCAGGGATCTCCGCGGCTTCGAGCGTACGGGGCCCAGCCACGGATTTGGCGCTCTAAGAGGGACCGACATTCTGCCTGTTCTGAGGGGCGCATTTGCTAATCCGACTTCTATATTCCCAGTACGGTCCTGGCTAACAACTACGGCGCGAATGGCGCTGTCGTCGCGCCGGGCCTTTTTCCCGCAGCGCGCGTAACCGCGCAGCGTGACTGCTGCTTACGATTTGTCGAGATTTACTTGCGTCGAATGGCGCGCCCGAGCGGGGCGCACAACCCAAACAAATCTCACCCGCGCCTCATAAAATTCAGGCCATCTTGCTCGAACTTCGTGCCGCCAATTAATAGTCCTCGTAGGCGTGGAGCGAACGACCACGAAGTCATACACGGTGTCTGGTGGATGGTAGTCTCCAGGACCGTCTGGAACACTATCGAAATAGCCCTCGTGCTTTCGGAGCGTTGTCTCACGTCGCTTTGTCCTAGTCTCCGACAGACTGTGCATGACCAGGCATACAGAACAAGTTGCAGGAAGTCTTGTCTTCGTTCCGTCTAAGTCATGTTCCACTTCTTTCCATGCGTGGCGCCAGTTTCCGGTGTCCACCAACTTGAGCTCCAAGCGGACTGAGCCCTCAATCAGCGCCGGACCGCTCCAGGCCCTGAGATCGGGAGGAATGAGCAAGAGATCGATTCCTTTGTGCTCAACTATGGCATTCCACTGCTCCAACCACGCACCACTTGATTTCTGCCGATTCACAAAGTAAGCCAGTTCGAGCGCAAGCCATCGCTCCGGCGCCAAATGCGCAGCGTGGTGGCCAAACAGAGCGAGCAAATCTGTTTCAAAGAGCGCGTGATCGAACTCCGAACAAAGCCTTGTTAGCCAACCCCTCAATTTACTATTCTGCATCAGTGCCATCATCTTGCCCCAATGTCGGTCCAATGACATGCTTTAACTGCGAGAGTGCGCGCTGTTAAAGGGATGGGCGTTAAAACATCGCTCTTCAGATGAAAGCGATTGTCAGGTGGCACGTTCGCCAGCCATAAACTCCTCGTGTACTTCATTAAGCTTGCTGTACACCAGTGTCTTTCCTTTATCGAGAATCCCCGGAACTACAGGGCGCAAGTAATCCTCTCCCTTCACCGACTTGAATCTGAAATACTTAAAAGTAATGAAATCGCGGTATCGCCTCTCGACCGATTTATCTGGATCCAGGCACAGAACGTCCAAGGCTTTAAGGTGTTGAGAAGCAGACACAGAAGATTTCAGCAGGTACTGTACGTACGCATCGGAGGCTGGAAGAGAGTAGCCAATTATACGAATCTGAGTTGCCTCCCGAAGAAGCGCATGAGCAATCTGCCAGGCGTTTATAATATCCGGAGTAACTCCTTTGCTCCAGGTTGGCGGCACAATTGTTGTATGCTTGACATCCCCGTGGAGCTTAACAATAACGGGGTCCGCCCACAAGTTCCCATATGGCTTGGTGGGAGCAACAAAGCCAATCGGCGTCCCGTGGAGAAGGGTAATGTTCGAACTGAGATACTCGGGTACCTGCTCAAGGACGCGATCGTAGTTCACTGTCACCACGGCGTATCTAGCACGAGACTCTTTGAATCGTGACACACGAAAGCGAGCCTTAGGATCAGGGCCTGTACCGAATTCTTCGATTGTCAGATTTAGGAGATTAGCCGCGAACGAGCCAACTGAGCTGTACACGTGACTGGGATGGCCGAAAACAAGCCCACACCAGTTGCTGGCGAGACGAAACCCGTTGTGTGGCGTCAGGGCTGGTGTGTAGTACTCTATCACATCCTTGAGATATTTTATGAATTCCTTCTTGAGCTCGGAGTCCTCCAGCTGAGAACGCATATCCAGCACAGAAAGTATTTCTTCTATGTTAAAAAGGTCACTCTGGTAATAGTTTTTTATGACTGAAAGGGCCTGGATTTCGCGAAAGATGGCC
>JBGSIK010000439.1:0-2358 GCA_041742575.1 Candidatus Krumholzibacteriia bacterium | reverse complement strand
TTGAAAAAGACCGTGACGCTCGGGAACTGGTTCGTGTGGTTCACCGCCTGGAGCCCCAGCGTCTTGTTCCACTTGACCAGCGCATTGAGCGGCACCTGGCGCCTGCCGTCGTCGGACTTGATGTACAGGAGCGAAAGGTCGTCTGCCTTCGCACGTTCCGAGTCCGCGACCTCGAGGATGACCTGGTACTGGTCCTCGGTCTTCTTGATCAAGTAGAGGTAATTCTGAGCGTACGCATTGCGTAACAGGTTCAGGATTCGCGCTTCCGAGACGCCGTACGTCTTGGCCTGATCGCGGAGGATCTGGATCTCGATGTTCGGCGTGTGGTCGAAGTAGTCCGACGAGATGGTCATGAAGCCTGGCCACGGCCTGAGCTTCTCCATGAGCTTTCCGGCCACGGAGTACACCTGACCCGCGTTCACCCCAGAGAGCGAGAAGGCGTACTGCCCCTGGCTCTGCTGCGTCGCTCCCGTGCTGATCTGCAGGACCGGGAACGGCCGCAGGAACGGGAAAATGCCGGGGATGACCCCCAGCTCGCCCATCAGCTTGCCGGCAACCGCCTGGATGGGCGGGCGCTCGTCCGGCGATTTGAGGAAGACGAGGATGAATCCCTGGTTCGAGGAGAGAAATGTGCCGTTCCCGGTCATGGTGAACGTCGCTGCCACGCTCGGGTCGTTCCGGATGATCGCGTCGGCCTTGTCCTGCAGCTCGTGCATCTGGTCGGGAGACGAGCCCTCCCGTGCGATCATGATCCCCCAGATGAAGCTGCTGTCTCCGATGGGGAGAAAGGTTTTCGGGATGAGCACGAAGAGTGCGATCGTTCCGGCAAGGCACGCGACCCAGGTCACGATGGAGATCCACCGGTGGCGCAGGAACCACCAGAGCGATCGTCCGTACGCGGCCAGCACGCGCCTCTCGAATCCGCCGACCACCCGTTCCGTCCAGGTTTTCTTCGCGCCCTCCCCGCGCGCGCCGAGCATCCTCGCGCACATGAGCGGCGTGAGCGTCAGTGACACGATGCCCGAAGCGAGGATCGCGACCACGATAGTGATGGCGAACTCCCGGAAGATGCGGCCCATCAGACCGGACATGAACATGATCGGGATGAAGACCGCGGCAAGCGAGATCGTCATGGAAAGGATCGTGAAGCTGATCTCCTTGGCGCTGTTGATCGAAGCCTCCACGGCCCTTTCGCCGTGCTCCATACGGCGCACGGTGTTCTCCAGGAATACGATCGCGTCGTCCACGAGAAAGCCGATGGCCAGCGTCAGCGCCATGAGGGAGAGGTTGTCGATGCTGTACCCGAGCGCATACATCGCCATGAACGTGAGGAGCAGCGACAGCGGGAGCGCCACGGCCGGGATCAGCGTGTCTTTCGCGCGCCCGAGAAAGAGGAAGATCACGATCACCACGAGCACGAACGCGATGGTGAGAGTGGCCTGCACTTCGTGGACCGAGCTGACGATGGTGCGGGACCGATCGTAGATCGTCGAGATGCGCACCGATCCAGGCAGTTCCGCGCCGATGGTCGGCAAGAGGTCGGTTACGCTCTTGGCAACCGTCACCGCATTGGCTCCGGCCTGCCGAAAGACCGCGACCACGACGGTGGCGGATGGAAGCGGATAGCCTCGGGCCCAGAACCGCATCTTGATTCGCTCGTCCTGGACCGAACTGACCACCTTGGCCACGTCGCGGACGTACACCGGCGAGCCGCCCTTGCTGGCGACGATGAGATCGCCGTACCCTTCCGCGGTGTCAAGCTGGCCCTGCGGCCTGAGCAGCGAAGTGCCCGAAGGGGCGTCGAACTGGCCCGCGCCGGTATAAGCGGTCCCGCCTTTGATCGCGGCGGCCAGGTCATCTATGGATATGTCCCGCGCCCACATCTTGGACGGATCGGCCTTGATGCGAATCGCGGATTTCGTGCCGTACACGTTGACGCGGCTCACCCCTGGCAGGATGCTGATCCGCTGGCCGACCTGGGTGCTGCCGTAGTCGTAGAGCTTGCCCGCGGTGACGGAGTCGCTGGTGAGCGCGATGTACAGAATGGGCTGATCGTTGGGGTTGGTCTTGGAGTACGTCGGCGGTGACGGCAGGTCGATCGGGAGGCTCCCGGTGGCCTGCGTGATCGCGGTCTGCACGTCCGTGGCCGCAGCGTCGATGCTCTTTTCGAGGGCGAACTGAAGCGTGAGGCTCGTATGACCCTGGGTACTCTTCGAGGTCACCAATTCGAGGCCGGGGATCTGCATGAACTGCCGCTCGAGCGGCGTCGCGATGTTGTTCGCCATCGTGTCGGGGCTCGCGCCCGGATAATCCGCCTGAACCTGAATGACCGGGTAGTCCACCACCGGCAGGTCATTC
>JBGSIK010000438.1:0-3325 GCA_041742575.1 Candidatus Krumholzibacteriia bacterium | reverse complement strand
GCGACGCTCTGACCGAACACGGGAAGGCGCCGTCGACCGCATATTCAATCAAACAGGGGAGCCCTGGCTTGCAGGCAGGACCCCTCATGACAACCGGGAAGACACTCTGCTGGTTGCGGATCGACCGACGCCCGCGGCCCCAGAGTTGCCCGTTGGCACCGATGTACGCGCACCGGCCCTCGTCCCGGGCCCACACGCGTTCTTCTTCTCTGGCCGGAATATGCCGTGACTGGCTCGCCTTCGAGCTCGTTTTCGGTGTCGTTTTCGCTGCGCGTTTCTTGTTGGCTTTTCCCTGGTCGCGCCGTTCTTTTTTGCGCTCAGGGTCGAGATGCTCGAGGAACACCTCGGAGAGCTCGTTTAATAAAACATCGTAGTCCACGCCTTGGGGATACTTGCGTGACAACAACGACTTGCACCGATCGAGTTTGGCCTTGACCCGCTCTGACACCACGCCCTCGATCTTCCATTTTCGCTCGAACTCGATTTTGGCGCTACGCTCGGCACTGACTTCGCTGCGAAGTGGGGGCGGCGCCTCTCCGCTCAAGGGAGTGACTTCGCTGCGAAGTCGCTCGTCGATCTCCCCGGTAGCCAGAGCCCCAGCAGCGCTTGTTGAAACAGCGGTGGATCGCGTCTCCGGTGCCGCCTCCGCCGGCTTCGGCACCATCACTGGTCTCATCCGGTCGGGCGAGACCCCCTTGGCGTCGTAGCGCGCCGCGATCCACTCGACTTCACTCTGCGACTTCCCGCAGATCTCCTCGAGCACCTTGGGCGTGATGAACTTCTGCACACGCCCCAACGCGCACAGGGTCACGCGGCCCTCGGCCAGACGCTCCCACGTCTCCGGGCAGCGAAGAATCGCCTGCGCGGTCCTAACCCTCCGCCAGGCCGAGGCGTCTGTGTAGCCAAGCTCCCCTCGGCAGTACTCATAGAGCGATCCATAGCCCTTGCCCAGGTGGAGTCCCCGGCGCGCGACTTCGACCACGTGGGAGACGATTTCCAGTGTGAGGGACTTTTCTTTCTCGACCAGGCTTTTCAGGCGAGAGACGAGTTCCCGGTCGGACAAGCCTTTGAGGGAATGCATCGAGGACCTCCCGGTTGGACGGTACAACGGCAGCAACCTGGGAGGTGGGTTGCGAGATTCGTATGTATTATACCACGCGGTTTTTTGGCGTCCGTACTGGGCGCAGGGACGCCGAAGGTGAGGCGAGAGAAGAAAAAAGTCAAAATTGAAAAACGCCCGCTCCCGTGAAGCCGCAACAGAAAGCAGGAGGCTCTATAGAGAGGACCCGAGAGATCAGAAAGCCGCCCCGAACATTCCTGTCAAATCACTTTTATCGGACGACGGAAATTTCTTTCTTCCGAACAAAAACGGCGGCGACATCGAAGCCTTCAGCCCCCTCGTCCGCCTGTGCGCCGGACGAAACGGCCAGCTCTTGAACCTCACGTCGCTGGCCAACGACTGCGGCACTCGTATACACCGGCGACCGGAGTTTAGAACACGAAGGAATACCGGCGTACGCCTGGGCAACGCTATAGCCCTTGTTCGTGTCCCCGACGAGCTTGCAAATTAGAAATCAAGTTCTATTTTACAAGACGTAAAGCCGCGACAGGTTCGAGCGACTCTTCCTGAAGCCTTTCTAGTCGGCTTTTCCGCCCTCCTTCATGACCTCCGCCCGGACGGCGTCCTCGGCCATGGAGAAATGCTGCTGCACCATTACCCACCGGCCGCCCGTCTTCTGCAGAACGCCCGTCCAGCGGACATCCCGCCAATCCCAAGGCTCCCCTGCCCACTCCCCCCAGTCATCCAGCAGGCAGGAAAACCAGGCGACGTCACCCGACCGTGACAGGTTGATCCGGAGATTCTTGATCGTGGATCCCTTGGGCTGACATTCGTCGACCATGAACACACGCTCGGTATACGCCTTGAAAGCCTCGAACCCGTTGATCGTGGACCTCGAGTCGGGCTGAAACATGAAAAGCGTGGAGTCATTAACGACCGAGCCGTATAGCCGTTCCCGGCTCTTATCGGGAAAACACCATTTGATGCTGGTTTCTATCACCTTGGCAACTTCGGCACGTTCCGCGTCCGCGACGCGGCGAGCGGCGCAACCGGCAATCGCCAGCGCGGCCAACAGCATCCCCACAATGAGAACCTTACGCATGACCATTCCCTTCGTTGAGACCTTCGGAGTCATCCGGCGAAAGCGCGGACCTCTCCTTACACGGTCGATTCCATCACGAGTATACATCAACCGCTCGTTGGCGACGGCTATTCTACACGCAGCCCTTGATCAGGAACTTCGCCGAGGCGCGCGCCATGACCTTGCAGTCCTGCTCGAGCTCGGCTCGGACGTAGTAGAGCGGATGCGACGACGTTTTTTCGATATAGGCGCGAACTGCTGCGTTTTGGTTGAGGCTCACCGGAGAGACAAACCGAACGGTCATTTCAGCGGTAACCGCCACGACGCCGATGGAAAACAGCGCATTCGTCATCGCGGCATCGAGCAACGCGGAGATCATTCCGCCGTGAAGTGTCTCGGGAAAGCTCTGCAGGATCTCGCGGCACGGGAACCCCGCGAGGACGGATCCGTCGCTCTGGACCCTGAACTTGAGCTTCATGCCGAAGGGGTTTTCGTCGCTGCACATGAAACACTGGGGATGCTCGATGGCGCTGACCGAGTCCAACCTGTCCTGGGTTGCCGGCAGATCCGCGGAATTGCCCGGTCCGCCGGCCGGGAGCGAGGCATCACTCATCGGAGGACCTCACGGACGTTTCAAACCCGCGTGCTCCGCCGTGTTTCTTCCGCAGCACAACCACCTCGTGCATGCATCCGGTCGCCCACACCACACGCCGGAGGCCTGCCTTGAGCAACTCACCGTGGGCCTGTGTCACGGTCGCCGCCGTTCTGGGGTGCACGCGCCCTTCCTCGAGATGGACACGGGCCACGACGTCAAAGCCCTGCTCGTCGAAGTCCGCGATGACCATGAGCCCCGTATCCCCGAGCACACGCGTCATCTCGCGAAGCACGGGGACGGGCTCGTCGAGGTGGTGCAGCACGTCCATCATGGCGACGCAGCCGAAGTGGTCATCCGGATACGAGAGACACGCGGCGTCTCCATGAACAAAACTGATTCGACTCCCAACCCCCGCTTCTTCGGCGAGAAACCTGGCCAGTTCCTGCTCTTCGCCGTCCACGTCGACGGAGACGACCTCCATGCCCGCCTGCGCGAGCGCGATGGCGAGCAGACCCTTGCCCGTCCCCACATCCAGCGCCGGTCCGCGGAGAGCGCCCGCCGTCTCGACGACAAAGCGCGCGGCGGCGAT